>JAICEJ010000083.1 GCA_025924215.1 Candidatus Binatia bacterium | reverse complement strand
GTATTTCAGCTACGGCTACAACAGGCAATATTGGTTGCGCAGCATACCGTCAAGCAAGTGGGTTTATTACTCGTCGGATTCGACTGTCCAGACCATTCGACATCCGATCTCATGCGAATGCCAAACTTTTCGGACTCAGTTTGGGGTCGATTGAGAAACACTCTGAGGGATTCTGATACTGTAGTGCGGCGGGAAAGTGGCGAAATGGCAGTACTGCTTCCATCTGTAAACGGTCCCGATGACGTCATTGTAGTTGCCAAAAAACTTCTCGGCAGTTTACATGAACCTATATCCATAGACGGCCTAAAGACCGATATCCGACCGCGGGTGGGAATCTCATTGTTTCCCGAGCACGCGTCCAATGCCGTCATGTTGATGCAGCGCGCGGAAAACGCCTTAGACTTCGGCCGGCGAAATAAAAATAGTTACACTCTCTACTCCCACGTAGGCGGCACTATTAAACGAAGTACTTTGAGCATGGGCCAGCTTAGGCAAGCCATCGTTGCTGATCAACTTTTTTTGCTTTACCAACCTAAAATCAGCTTCAAGGAGCAGTACGTCTCGGGTCTGGAAGTGCTGACGCGGTGGCAACAGCCTGATCTCGGACTCATCTCGCCCGACGAATTCATTCCGGTCGCTGAACGTACCGGTCTAATTATCCCACTGACGCTCTGGGTTCTGAAGCAGTCGCTCCTCCAATGCCGCACCTGGCGCGAAATTGGAATCGACATCGGCGTTGCTGTAAATCTTTCAATGTGGAATTTAGATGCGCAGGAGCTGCCCACCCAAATCAGTAGCCTGCTCGAAAATACCGGGATACCGGCGGATCGCTTAGAACTCGAGATAACGGAGAGCGCGATCATGGGCGATCCCCAACGGGCTATTCGGACTCTCTCTCTAATTCGCGATTTAGGCGTTCGATTTGCTATCGATGATTTCGGAACGGGCTACTCCTCACTCGCATATCTAAAGAAACTTCCCGTTAGTAGTATCAAAATAGATAAGTCATTCGTGAGAAACATGGAGCACGATCGAGATAATGCGATCATTGTGAGATCGATTATCGATTTGGGTCACAATCTGGGGCTTAAGGTTGTAGCTGAAGGTGTCGAAACGCAGGAAGCGCAAGACATGCTCCGGAGTTTCGATTGCGATGAAATGCAAGGATACTACTACAGCCGTCCAATACCGGCGGATGCGGTCACTAAATATCTGAAAACACCAGCCTCTCAGTCTATACAGTCATCAACTGTAGAGGATCGGAGTTCCGCGGAAGCTCCACTATCGATCAAACGGAATGTCATCGACAATCCGAAATCACAACGCCTGCCATAATTTTCTAAACTGCTCCTGATATCTGGCATATCGTGAGTCAAGTCTGATAATTGGGGTAAGCTCTCCGAACCAAATCCGGCCGATTTTGCTCACGATGTTTTAGCTTCATTTAGCCGCTCTGCGTTTTTTAAGCTCGTCCATCAACTGCGGAATGACTTTGAAGACATCGCCGACTACACCGAAATCCGAATACTGAAAAATTGGTGCATCCGCATCTTTATTGATTGAGATGATCGTCTTGGAAGTCTTCATTCCGGACAGATGCTGCACGGCTCCGGAAATTCCACAGGCTATGTACAAATCTGGTTTAACTGTCTTGCCTGTTTGGCCGACTTGCATGGAGTAAGGCACCCATCCTGCGTCGACTGCAGCTCGGGTCGCACCTACGGCACCATCGAGAAGTTCAGCTAAGTCTTGCAAAATCGCAAAATTCTCCTCACCTTTAAGTCCACGCCCGCCAGAAACTATAATTTTCGCGCCGTCGAGCTGCGGACCCTCGCGTTTGACCGTTACTCGATCCTTCACTCGAAGCTTACGTAAATAATCGCCAGACGCAACCGGGACTTGTTCGACAGTAAGCGCTTGCTCATTGATTCTCGGCTCGAACGATTTAGGACGCACCAGAAGAAGTTTGGTTCCATCATTAGTCAACGTACTGGTATTTTGGTAGCTCGCGCCGAGAGCGGGAATTGTGGCTTCCACGCTGCTGCCTTTCAGCTCAAAATCTCCGACATCACTGATGGCACCGCAGTCAAATCTAGCGCTCAAACTCGCGACTAAATCACGTCCGCTGTAACTCGACGCAAATAACATCACCGCTGGTTTATATATGTCAATTAGTCTAGCAACCGTTTCGGCTGCAGGCAGCGTGAGGTAATCACCATAGATCGGATCAGCGCAACGATATATCTTGCTTGCTCCATACTTCGCTAGAGTTTCGACAGCTTCTCCAGGAGCAGGGCCCAAGAGCACGGCCTCCGCTTTAGCAACGTTTGCTGCTTTGGCAAGCATTTCCAAGCTTGTCGCCGTGATTCTATCGTCACTTACTTCTGCATACACCCAAATAATGTCTGCCACTTCAGATCACCTTGATCTCAGCAAGAAAGTCTGCGATCTGCTTGCCGCCTTCCCCTGCATCGACGACGACTTTTCCAGCTTGGCGCTTCGGCGGTCGCCCAACGGTCAAAACTTTTTCTCGCGCACCGGTCTCTCCGACTTGATCAGGCGGCAGCCCTAAATCAGCCGCCGTGTAAACCTTAATCTCTTTCTTTTTGGCTGCCATAATCCCTTTGAGTTGCGGGTACCGTGGTTCATTGATGCCGCTGCTAACCGCTACAAGAGCCGGCAAAGTGGATTCAACCAGATCATAACCGCTCTCACTCTGACGCTTGATGGCGATACGATCCCCCTCAATGAGAATTTCTTTCGCGAATGTCATCGGCGGAACTCCCAACAACTGGGCAATTTGACCGGGAACTATGCCAGAATAGCTATCGCTGCTTTCCGTGGCGCAGATAACCAAATCGAACGGTTGTTTTTTGATTGCCGCGGCAAGAATCTTTGCGGTACCGAGTGTATCCGAACCGGCAACCGCATCATCTAAGATATGCACTGCCGAAGTCACACCCATGGCCAAGGCATTACGTATTCCAATGGTGGCATCGCTAATACCCATGGTCACCAGCGCTACTGTACCGCCGTGTTTTTCGGTCAAACGAAGGGCTTCCTCAACTGCACTTGCCGCCGCAGGATCCAACTCGTGCGGCACACCTTTACGCACCATTCGTTTCGTGTTCGGATCAATTTCGATTGTTACCGAGCTGGCCGGAATGACCTTACCACAGACGACAATGTTCAATGTTCCTGTTCTCCTAAACTACTTGAGCGATGATAGACGAAGGCGCCTAACGAATGGACTAGGCGCCTTTGTAACTTAAATCGGAGGTACCCTCAGTTAGGAAAATTAAGACACCCACTCCTTCACATTACCCTCAAGGACGACATCCAAAATCTCTTTACAATCCGCGATTGCCTGATCGACAATTTTTGGATTGTCCTTGAGATGGGGCATTGCCGTCCCGACCGCTTTTTGAAGCGCCTGGATAAACTCTTTAAATTGCTGATCTAGCGCCTCAGTATTTGGAGCTTGCTGCATATCTCCCTCTAGTTACGTGTAAAGACGTCCCTTATTAGGATCCGGGATGGAAAGATTCATCTTAGTAAGAAGACCGTCCACCTCGTCTTTATATTGCTGACGTGCTACCGCATTCGGCCGCCTCTTCAACCCCCATTGCATGTAACGCTCAGATCGATAGGACTTGCTGTTACCGAACATATCCAGTCCTTTGACGTACCAGTAGTCCACCGCTTTCTGAATTCGTTCTTTCGCTTCCCCGCCTTTGGCCGCGTACTCAGCGGTTTTATTTGTCCCAAAATCTATGTGTCCCTCTTCTTCACGAATTACATCTGGATCTTCAACAATCCGCGCCAGCGGTAAATAGGTGCATCCGATAAACTCCTCAAGTTGAAAACGACCAACTCGATCAATCAAAAATCCGAACACAGCATAATCTTCCCAAGTATCAATGGAACCGCGGAACGCCTCGACATATCGCTCCTGGTTGGAACGGCTCAAAACGTACGATACGTCAAGCCCAATATCCCCCGCTAGCCTGGCCATCTTTCTGTAGTGATCCATCTCCTCAGCAGCCGTGCGCGCGACAATAAGCTGATCCAGTTTGGTCGGAGCTGACGGTAAAATATTCTTAACGTAAAGATTCGGACCACCAATTTCACAGTCGGCCTGAATCGCAAGAACCCGCTTAAGTAAGTCCTGGTACTCCGGATCTTGTTTCTCAAAATCTTTGAGATCAACCTTGTCTGTAAACATGCGATGGGGCCTCCTATGACTCGCTAATTATGTGCAATTATTATAAAAATCATTAACAAAACAGCCCGAACAAATCAATAAGCAGACACGCTTCAGACGCAAAATCCAACTGTTTCGACGTCTGGGAATCAGTCAGCAGGAGAACGACTTATGGTGTCCCATGAATCACTGGCATTATTGACGGATCTCTACCAAGTGACGATGGCGCAAGCTTATTTCAATGATCACAAAACGGAGCGAGCTACTTTCAGTCTTTTTATCCGATCTTATCCCGTTAAACAGAGGGTTTTTCATTTCTGCGGGCCTGCATAATGTTCTCAAATTTAGAGAACTTTGCACTGGACGAGCCAGCCCTAGATTATCTCTCAATGCAGGATCTCTTTACGCCTGACTTTTTAAAGTTCTTGGAGAAATTACGTTTCACTGGAGACGTTTGGGCGCTGCCGGAAGGCCAGCTGTTCTTCAAGGACAACCCATTTTGGAAGTCACTGCGCCGATTATTGAAGCTCAGTTGGTCGAGACGTTTATCATCAATCAAAATCAACCTACAATCGCTCATTGTCACCAAGGCAGCTAAGTGTGTTCATGCGGCAGGCAAGCGGGTCGTTGTGGATTTCGCTTTACGCCGAACCCATGGAATCGATGTCGGGATGAAAGTCGCCCGATCGAGTTATCTTGCTGGCTTCGCCGGCACCAGCAATGTGCTGGCAGGCAAGAGATATGAAATACCGATCGTCGGAACAATGGCCCATTCTTTTGTCAGCAGCTTCGGAGATGAAATAGATGCCTTTCGGAGTTATGCGGAAGCTTTCCAGAAACCACAACTCTATTGATCGATACCTACGACACAATTGCCGGCGCGCAAAGCGGCCGAAGTAGCCACAGAGATCGCTGCCCGTGGTCAGCGCCTGAAAGGCGTCCGTATAGATAGCGGCGATCTTGCAGGGCTGGCAATCAAGGTGCGTAAAATTCTTAACGAGGCTGGATTTCCCGACATTAAAATTATCGGAAGCGGCGGCTTAGATGAATACAATCTCACCAAGCTCTCCGGAGCGCAAATTCCTTTCGACAGCTACGGCGTGGGAACCAAGATGGGCACCTCAAGCGATGCGCCATGGTCAGATATGGCCTACAAACTTGTTGAATATCGCGACAAGCCGGTTTTAAAGACAAGCCCCGGTAGATTTCCTGGCCGGGAGCTAAACAACTTTTTCGGCAAAGAAACGATCAAGGACAATTAGAACAGGACATCATTGGATTGCGCGATGAACGTATCGCCGGCACGGAAACGCTTCTGGGAAAAGTGATGGAAGGGCGCAAGATAGTTGGAACGGTCGCTACATTAGCCCAGAGCCGAGCCGCTTTAGCTAAAGAGCTCGGACATCTTTCCGATTTGACAAAGGCAATTCGCAACCCAGTTCTTTATCCGGTCGAGTTCAGTCCTGCACTCCTCCGGTTGCGTAACGAGACTGAGCGAAAGCTACACAAGCTTTAACCGTAACAGACCCTTTACTAGCTTCGGAGAAGTCAGAACTCGTCTGGAGACTCAGCTCCAAATAAACGATGGAGGTGTAAGTAGTTAATGGTTGCGTAGATGAAAGGAGAGCGGCTAATGAGCCGGTGGAATTATTAGTAGATGTTTAAAGAGTCAAAACTTTATCACCGCTGCGCCCCAGGCAAATCCCGCACCAAATGCATTGAGCAGAACGACATTGCCCTTCTGAATCCGGCCTTGACGCTTGGCTTCATCCAGGGCCACTGGAATAGATGCTGCAGACGTATTCCCGTATTTGTCGAGATTGACCATGACTTTGTCCATCGAAATACCCAGCCTCTCGGCGAGTGCGACAATGATACGACGATTGGCCTGATGTGGAATCACTAGTGAGACTTCATCGATGCTGACACCCGCCTCTTCCAGTGCTTCGCGGCTGATATCTTCCATAGAACGGACCGCAATCTTAAATACCTCTTTCCCGTTCATAGTGATGGTATGCTCGTTTCTCTCTACAGTCTTGCGGTTGGCTGGTTTAACAGAGCCTCCCGCCGGGACATAAAGAGTTTTCGCGTACGAGCCATCGGTGCGCAATTTGGTGCTTAAAATACCGTTACCGTTTTCCGAGGCACCGAGTACCACGGCACCCGCCCCATCGCCAAACAGTATACAGGTTGTGCGATCCTGCCAATTCAGCAGCCGGCTTAGAGCATCAGAACCGACCACGAGAGCGTTACGGATTTTACCGAGCCGGATAAAAGAATCTGCTACCGATAACGCGTTGAGAAATCCCGAGCAGGCAGCGCCGACATCGAAGGAGAAAACTCCTCTAGCCCCGAGCATATCTTCAAGCACGCAAGCCGAACTTGGAAACGGATAATCCGCAGTGACCGTTCCCATAATGATCGCGTCCAAATCAGTAGCGTCCAAATTCGCATCGTCGAGCGCTCTCGTTGCAGCATGGAACGCCATATCCGCGTTGCCCTTACCCTCTTCAAGAATTCGGCGCTCTTTTATACCAGTGCGGACCGTTATCCATTCGTCACTGGTCTCGACCATCTTCTCAAGATCATGGTTTGTAATGATCTTGGACGGTAGTTCAGAACCCGTTCCGAGAACCACACTGCGCCGCTGTCCTCCACTCATTCCGCCCTCCTCAATATGACACACGCATTCGTCCCACCGAACCCGAACGAGTTCGAGAGTACGACCTTGAGATCCGCCTTACGGGCTTCGTTGGGCACATAATCCAGATCGCACTGTGGATCAGGATTATCATAATTTATCGTCGGCGGAATGAGACCGTGATGCAGGGAGAGCGCTGAGAACACGCCCTCAACAGCGCCGGCCGCACCGAGTAAATGGCCGGTCATAGATTTAGTAGAACTCACTGCTAGTTTGGCCGCCTGCTCACCGAATACCTTTTTTATCGCCATCGTTTCGTTGGCATCGTTGTATTCTGTGGACGTCCCATGTGCGTTGATGTAATCGACGTCGGTGGGCGCGAGCCCGGCATCTTTTAATGCCAGCCTCATACAGCGAGCCGCGCCTTCGCCTTCCGGCGCCGGCGCAGTCATGTGGTGCGCATCGCCGTTTGCCGCATAGCCAACCACTTCGGCGTAAATCTTCGCGCCTCGTTGGAGAGCTCTCTCTCTTTCTTCGAGAATGAGAACACCGGAGCCTTCGGCAATCGCGAATCCGTCGCGATCTCGATCAAAGGGGCGGCTGGCGCGTTCTGGCTCATCATTGCGGGTCGAGAGCGCCTTCATGGCGGCGAAGCCGCCAACGGCCAGCGGTGTAATAGCCGACTCAGCACCCCCGGTAATCACCGCATCCTGTAAGCCGCGCCGGATCAAGTGGTAAGCCTCGCCAATGGCATGTGTACCGGACGCGCATGCAGACGTTGGTGTTAAGTTGATTCCCTTGGCACCATGGCGGATCGCGATCTGACCGGGAGCCAAGTTAGATATCACTTTCGGGATGAAAAAGGGAGATATTTTCCGCGGCCCGCCCTGTAGTATCGCCTCCTTGGTAGTCTCGATGGTATCGATGCCGCAAAGGCCAACACCAATGATAACACCTACCTGCTCAGCCAACTCAGCATCGATTTTCAAGCCGCTATCGGTCATCGCCATCGCTCCCGCCGCGACCGCATACTGGATAAAAAGATCCATCTTCTTGATCTCTTTAGGCTCGATGAAATCTGCAGCAGAAAAGTCCGGCACTTCCCCGGCGATTTGCGATGGATAAGCTTCAAGGTTGGAAAATCGGCTGATTCTTTTGATCCCGGAGCGGCCGGCGATCAAAGCATCCCAATTCTTTTCAACGCCAGTCCCCAATGGGGTAACCAAGCCCATGCCCGTTACGACGACCCTGCGTTGTTCAGGTGTATTCACGTTCTTATCGACCTTTAAAAAATTTAAACCTTAACTTGAACACTAAAATAGATGACTCCAAGCGGAGGATCAATACTTCAGTAAAATTGATCGTGTGTCCGCAAAACTGCACGAATGAGAGGATCTATTTTCTCGCCGCCAACATCGGACGGGAACTTGTCGCCGCCAGATTGTTGGAGCCTTTCGAGAACACCGGCAACGGACGACCTAAGGGCGGTGAGATCGTAGCCTCCTTCCAGCAAGAAAGCTACTTTACCACCGCAGTAAACTTCTGCTAGCTGCAGCATCGCACGCGCCATCTGCGAGAATCCAGCTTCGGTCACATTCATTCCTGCCAATGGATCCTGCCGATGCGGATCAAATCCGGCTGACACTAAAATCCACTGCGGTCCGAAACGTTCGATA
This sequence comes from Candidatus Binatia bacterium, assembly GCA_025924215.1. GTDB lineage: Bacteria > Desulfobacterota > Binatia > UBA9968 > UBA9968 > WHTF01. The sequence continues at coordinate 4,764 of JAICEJ010000083.1, read as the reverse complement.
GCCGGAATGACGACGTCTCTAAATACTCGCAAGTATTCCGCATCTCCGCAGCCGGCCGGGAGCGGAACGTTGATCGTGAAACCGGCGCCCTCTTTCACTCCCACTTCTGCGACTCCCCCAGTGCCCGGATAGAAAGGATATTGATGCGCTGAGACAAACAGAACAGAGGGATCATTGTAGAACGCCTCTTGGGTGCCATTACCGTGGTGCACATCCCAATCAACGATGGCAATCCGCGTTGCTCCATGGGCAGTCTTCAAATACTGCGCACCAACAGCAATGGTATTAAAAAGGCAGAAGCCCATAGCTCTGTTTCTGAGCGCATGATGCCCTGGCGGCCGTATCATGGCAAAAGCGTTGGACGATTCGCCGGCAGCAACGGAGTCCAACAATTTCAGAAAACCTCCTGTCGCGAGCAAAGCGACAGCAAAGGAATCCGGACTAGTGATAGTGTCTCCATCCAAAACATACTGGCTCAGGCCCGCAGTCGATTCCACCAACTGAACATATTTCGGATCGTGACAAAGCTCGATCTCCGATCGCGAGGCAACCCTCCCCGGCATCAGCTGAAAACGAGCGGGATCTAGAGTCTCAGCCAAGTCTAGCAAAACCCGCAACCGCTCGGGTCGTTCAGGATGACCCCGACCTGGCATGTGTTTGAGAAACTCTCGATCTATCAAGATCGCGGAACGTTTCATCATATTAAACTAGCATTCAGGGCTGCCGGTCACAACGTTGTGAACCCCTAAGCGACAGCAGTTGCTGAAGTAGTCCGATGCTTACAGGACTCGTTGTCGAGGTATTTAGCTTGGTTGCCAACTGATAGAAAATCGCATAGCTTGACGCTGGAGGACGTAGCATGTTTGGTATTGGGATGCCGGAGCTATTGCTGATTCTAGCTTTGGCGCTGATCGTCTTAGGTCCCAAGAAACTGCCTGAGCTCGCCCGGGCGCTCGGCAAGGGCATGGCCGAGTTTCGAAGGGCGACTGATGAACTCAAAGACGAGTTTCGTCAATTGGAAAATGAACCACCCGAATCCCCGACTCAGGCGCCTCAAAAAGACGATTCGTTGATAACCAAGCAAGCTGATGCCTCGGCCGCTTCCCCCGCCGCTGCTAATCAACCACGTGAGTAACGAGCCCGCTAAAAGGCATTTGGACAACGTCCAAATGCCTTTTAGCTCTCATTTAGATGAGCTCCGCACCAGACTGATTCGCTCCGTCCTTGCTATCGCCATCGCGTTCATCTTCTGCTTCTATTTCGCTGACCAGATCTTTTTTGCTCTGGCGGAACCACTCCGGCGGCTGCCCATACCGCATCTGACTTTGATCGGCACGGCCGTGACCGAGGCCTTCTTCACGAAAATGAAGATTTCGTTCTTCGCCGCACTGATCGTGGCGCTGCCGGTGCTGTTGTGGCAAGGCTGGCAATTCGTCGGCCCGGGATTATACGAACATGAGAAGCGTTATACCCGCAGCTTCGTGCTTTTTGGCTCGTTCTTTTTTCTCGCAGGCGTGGCTTTTTGCTACGGCGTCGTTCTCCAGAAGGGTCTCGCTTTTCTTTTAAAGCGATATCAGGTGCTGCAGATCCAGCCGGCGATTCAAATCGGTGACTATCTTTCCATGGTTGCCAGGCTGGTATTGGCATTTGGAGTAATGTTCCAACTGCCGGTGCTCAGTTTCTTCCTGGCTCGTGTGGGTTTGGTGGATCATCGGCTATTGATTCACTATCTTGGCTACGCAATCATCGGCATGGCCATCATCTCGGCCGTGCTAACGCCGCCTGATTTGATTTCGCAGATTTTGTTGATGGTACCTTTGAGCTTGCTTTACGCCCTGAGCATAGGTGTGGCATACGTCGCAAGGCCGAGAAAGACCCGGTAATCCGTATTGACCGAACCGCCTGGACGCCGCGCTGCAGCGAGTCGATTAATTTTAAAATCTAATATTAGTTGTCGTCGTTTACGAAAGCGCAGGCAGCGAACACCGTGGTCCACAGACCATCTTTATTACCGATAGCGGATTGCGTGATATTGGACGTACGAACGATTTTGCCGGACATTTTGAAGAGGTTTTCCCTCTCATCCCAAGCGGTGTCAGGATCGAACTCAATACCCAGCGTGGTCGCAAGCATGCTGGCGGCTAGATCTTCGGCATAATCGCCGGCTTTCTCTTCGGTTTCTCCGAATGAATGGTGCTCCGAAAGATAACCATGCTGCTCTTGGTCCGCTGGAATAGCGACACCGACGGAGGCAGCAACCAAGCGGTTCGGTTCGTTTGTACTCTCACGGTCATAGACGCAGAAAACGATTTCGCCCGGTCGTAATAGTTTAACACCCTCTTCTTTGGAAATGCGTTTGCAAAAAGGCGGATAGATGCTCGAGACTAGAACTAAGTTACAGTAGGCTAGTCCTGCTGATCGCAACGCCAGCTCAAAAGACGCCAACTTTTCCTTATGGACGCCAACGCCTTTTGTGAAGAAACACTTTTTCGGGATCATTGTCCGGTGTCTATAACATTAAAGAAATTTGCTGACAACTTCGCAATTAGAATTTCTTCCGTTCAGGATATTATTCAACGATGAGCAAGACTGCGCCTCCCTCGACGGTTTGGCCGGGAGCCACTTTAATTTCTTTCACCTCGCCATTGATGGGGCTGCGCACTTCGTTTTCCATTTTCATGGCTTCAACAATGACCAGTCCCTGCCCTTTTTCGACGGCATCGCCTTCGGCCACCAGCACAGCGATCACCTTACCGGGCATCGGCACTGAAACCTTCTGGCGCCCTTGGAATTCGATTCCTGATTGGGTTCCGCCGACACGGACCCGCCGCTCATCCACCAAACTTACATGATAGTTGCGACCATCCACTAGTACTTGATAATCATCTTCCGTGTGATCCACTTCGATCTCAAACGATCGATTGTCGACGATCAACGAATAATTGGTCCGCCCGGTTTTTTTACCGTCAATCAAGAATTCGTTGCCATCGATCGAAACCTTGTAAACAGACTTGCCGACTTCATCGATATCGACCGTGTAGGTCTGGTCTCCCAGCTTTGCAATGAAAGCCATAATGGACTGGCTACGACCGGCGCCAACCCCGCGAGCTAAATGCGGGCTGTAGACGCAGCGCATTGCGCTTGCCGCGCTCGCGCCATTTTGACGGTTCGGCAGCGCCTTTGGCTAGCAGCCCAAGCGTGCTTTCCTGTTCGCGATGCTTGGCGGCGATGGCCGCCGATGCCAACGCAATTTCCTTATGCGGAAAGACCTCCTCCTTGCTGGTAGAACGATACTCCTGGTCGATAAATCCGGTATGGACTTTACCCGACATGAAATGAGGGTGACGTAGAATCCATTGATGGAACGATATGTTCGTCTTGATGCCGCGAATTTGATACTCCCGCAACGCTCGGCGCATGCGGAGAATTGCCTCGACCCGGTTTTCACCCCAAGTAATCAGCTTTGCGATCATTGGATCATAATAAATCGGCACCTCGGCGCCTTCGTAAACGCCGCAGTCGTTCCTTAGGCCAAGTCCTTCGGGTAAGCGCAAACCTTCGATTTTTCCCGGGCAGGGCATAAAATCGTTTTCAGCGTCCTCCGCATAGATCCGGCATTCGATAGCGTGACCCGTTTGGGTGATGTGACGCTGTCGCCAGGGAAGGTATCCGCCCGCCGCTATCTCGATCTGCGCCTTCACCAGATCGATCCCAACCACTCGTTCCGTCACCGCGTGCTCCACCTGTAACCGCGTGTTCATCTCAAGAAAATAGAAATTCTGCTCCTGATCCAGCAGGAACTCGAGGGTGCCCGCGCCAACGTATCGAACCGCCCGTGCGCCTTGGATGGCAATACGGCCGATGCGCCGCCTGGTGCGATCGTCCAGTCCCGGAGCGGGCGATTCTTCAATTACCTTTTGGTGACGCCGCTGAATCGAGCACTCGCGATCGAAGAGGTGCAGGACACGGCCATAGTTATCGCCGAGGATTTGAATTTCGATGTGCCGCGGTTTGTCGATGTACTTCTCGACATAGAGCCGCGGGTCGCCAAAAGATGATGCCGCCTCCGATCCTACCGCCCGATATGCCGATGAGACTTCGCGTCGAGAACGAACCAGACGCAAGCCCTTACCACCGCCGCCCGCCACCGCCTTCAACATACAGGGATAGCCGATGGCTTCTATGGTACTTAAGACTTGCGCTTCAGACGTCAATATCCCGTCAGAGCCCGGAACGACCGGCACTCCTGCCGCCTTCATGATCTCTCTGGCCTTCACTTTATCGCCCATTTGATCGATAACTTCAGGCGAGGGCCCGATAAAGACGATTCCCTCGTCCAGGCATCGCTTTGCAAACTGGCTATTTTCAGCCAAGAAGCCGTAACCCGGATGGACCGCCTCAGCTTGGCTCCGTTTTGCCACCTCGATCATGCGCTCAATATTCAGATAGCTCTGTACCGAAGGCGCCGGACCGATGGCGTACGCATAGTCGGCATATTTTACGTGCAAGGACTCGCGATCGGCCTCTGAATAAACCGCAACGGTTTCGATGTCGAGTTCCCGACAGGCTCGGGCGATACGAACCGCGATTTCACCACGATTGGCTATCAAAATACGTTTAAACACGTGTGAATTTAATTTCTTTGCGGATACTCAGCCAAGTCAGCGTATCAGTTTATAGAGGAATATTTCCATGCTTTTTGGGCGGGTTGTAGTCTTGTTTATTTTTCAACATTTCAAGCGAGCGAATCAGCGTAGGCCGGGT
>JAICEJ010000082.1 GCA_025924215.1 Candidatus Binatia bacterium | reverse complement strand
GCCATCTGCCGATATTGAGGATACTTCCTGCGCAGGCGGCGCACGGCTTCGGCATGAGCGGCGCCCCGATAAAGGATTTTTGCCTTGCCGAGGATCAAAACATAGGCGAGGTAATTCCAAACCTCGCTGTAGCGATCGATCAACAGCGCGGACTGCGGATTCGCTTGAATGTTGATCAATCGCTTGAGCTTCGCCGGGCTCGTTCGCTTTGGCTTTTCGTCGATCGGCGAGTAGAAATGTTTTCCATCAAAAACAAAGCAGATGGGTATGATGTGAGGCTGACTGTTAAGGCTAGCGGTAGCGAGATGGGCAACCCGCGCGGCATGAATAAACCGCAATTGCGAAGGCGAGAGGCCTGAGACATTAGCCATTAGGCAATGGGCAACAGGCAAAAGGAAGAGGCAGAGAAGCTCGCGATCGAGAGTAGCGTGCTTTGCGCGAACTGTTGCCTAGTGCCTCCTGCCTAATAATCTAGAAGTTTGCCGAAAAACTCTGAATGCAGGCTGCTCAAAAAGACCTCAGAAGCAAGACCGGCAAAGTACGATGAGCTGAGGCTTACGCTTCAGTACGTTGAAGCGTATCGGGCGAGCGCAACGAAGCTTATGAGGCTTTTTCAGCAGGCTGCTATATCTTGAATTCTCCTGCCACATTCGGCGCGAAGATCTCATCGACCGTGAGCTTTCGCGCAAGCAATCCCTGCTCATCCATGTACCGAATTAGATGCTCAAGCACATGACGGTTGGCTTCGACTCCATAGGGCCACCAATCCGGGCCGAATATATCTCTTAGCTGTTCGCGCTCCCAGGGCAGCCAGGGAAGCGTGCAGGCCATGGTGTTTGAAATGTGCATGTTCTTGATCGCAACGTCTTTCGCTTCGCAAAATGCCTTGTAGAGACTGCGCGCCACCCAGGGGTTTTTTTCGTAAACTTCTCTGCTGATTACCAGCACATGCATAATCGGAAAGATCTTGGTGCGTTTGTAGTAGTCGACTTCGACATCTTTGTAGTTAGGAAATAATCTTTTAACCTTCGGCGAACCTTTGACGAAACTTGAAGGGCTGCGAGCCGAAATCAAGGCATCGATCTCGCCGCTCTCGAGCATCCCGTTCAAGGTTTTGTCATCCGCAATCGGCTCGAGTTTGATCTGTGGCGGCAATGTTAGCTTGACACGCTCTTTTCTGCCGGCTTCCTCTTGCCCGCCGGTGAACCATCGCATATCGGAAGTTTTAACGCCGTAGTCGTCATTCAAAAATCCGCGAATCCACACCGCTGCGGTAATCGAGTATTCCGGAGCACCAATCTTTTTGCCCTTGAAATCCGCCGGGCTCTTGATGCCGGAATCTGTATTGATGAACACGCAAGAGTGGCGGAAGAACCTCGAAGGAAACACCGGAATCGCGACGAACGGCGAATCGCCGCGACTGATCATGGTCACGTGATTGGACAGCGACATCTCGGAGACGTCGAATTCCTGGTGATGACCCATGCGCCAAAAAATTTCTTCCGCCTCAAGAGGAACATAGTTGATCCGTATGCCTTCCGCTTGCACCGCGCCGGTTTGCAGGGCGAATGTTCGATCGTAATTGCCGCAGGCAACAGTGAGAAAAAGTTTTTCCATTAGGAAGCCTCCTGGAGATTTAATCGACAAATGTTCTAATTAGTTTCCCAACGCGAATAGCGCTGAGCAATCGCGATCAGAATCACTGAGATGACCGAGATCACCAGGCCGATGGCGGCCACCCGGCCGCGCATGCCGTCGAGATACAGGAAGTAAAGCAGTGGACCGAGAGGTTCGGCGCCAGGGCTATAGAGAAAAAGTGTGGCGCTGAATTCACGCAAGAAGATTGTTACTAGAATAATCCAGCCTGCCATCACTCCGGGCCGCATCATCGGAATCAGCACCCGGCGGAATGTCGCTAGAAACCCGGCGCCGCAGACCACCGAAGCCTCTTCGAGCTCCTTATGAACTTGGATGATTGTGCTGCTAACGGCGCGCAGACCGTAGGGGAGGAACCGCGTCACGTAGGCGATCAAGATGATCCAGATGGTGCCATAAACCGGAATGGGAAAATCGACGTACGCCCAGAGCAGCCCCAGAGCCATGGCAGTTCCTGGAAATGCCCACGGTATGAAAACCAAACCTTCCAGCAATCCGCGTCCGGCAATTTTCGTCCGAACCGAAATATAGGATGCCAAGGAGGCGAGGAGCATACAGATGGTGGCGCCGACAAGCGCCAGGAACAAACTGTTAAGGAAGGCTCGGTGGACCCTCGGCGTTGCCCAGATGTAACGAAAGTGATCGAACGTTAGATTTTGCCAGGTCTGCCACGTGGGCACATGATAGTAGGGTAAAATCGCCACGAGCAGGAGCACCAGAATCGGCAACACGACCAACAGTATCAACAGGAGAAATGCCACTGCCGTGGCCAAGTAGCGATATTTTCCTAAATCGATTTGATGCGGTCTAAACCCTTTCCCCGTAACCGTCGAGAAGCTCTCTACCTGCGAAGTGAAACGGCGGTAAAGATAAACAAACGTTAGCGCGATAACGAGGATGCCAACGCCGTAAGTCGCCGCCAAATTGTGATTGGTCGGAAAGGAGCCCAACGCTTCGCGCCAGATCTTGGTCGTGAACACTTCGATGCGAGCAGGCAGCGCGATAATTGCCGGCGTGTCGAAACTCTCCACCGCGCGCACGAAGTTCAAAGTCCCTGCGGCTAATATGGCCGGACGGATCAGTGGAAACGTGATCCGGCTCATGATGCCAAACTCACCCGACCCCAGAGTCTTCGCCGATTCCTCCAGCGACGGGTCCATGCTCTTTAATGCGGCAGCGATGATCAAGAAGGCCAATGGCGTTAGAATCAAACCTTCAACGAAAACTAGCCCGGCAAGTGAATAAATGTTGAAAGGTCCACGCTCCATGCCGAAAAACTGAACGAACAGTCCATTGATTAGACCGTTACTCGGGTTTAACAGCATCACCCAGGAGATCGAAACCAGGATCGGCGGCAATATATTCGGAATGATCGCGGTTAGTTCAAACAATCTTCGCAGCGGCGCATTGGTGCGAATGGTGATCCAGGCCAGGGTTAAAGCAAATACTACTGAGAGTCCGGCCGATCCGACACCGAAAATAAATGAGTTGAGCAGAAGGGGATAGGCTTCCGGGTCGCTGTAGGCGCGGACGTAGTTTTGCAGCGTAAAATGACCAGGCACACCCAAGGGCGCGTCAGTCAGGCTACCGTAGAACAGAAAAAGCGTCGGATACAGACTAAGAAAGGCGATGATCGCGCCGACGACAATAAATACCCAGCTGACCGGCTGAGATAGAAACGCACCCACCCGCGAGCGGCTCCACGCGCTCGGGATCTGTTGGCCAACCGCGATGGACCGATCCAGTGACACGTAGGAGTTTACCGCAGAAAAATCTGCTGGTACTCCTTTTTCTTCTCGGCGAATTCTTTCTCGCTGAGATCTTCCATCTCGACAAAACCGATCTTGTCCGCGTCAGGTAACGGCGGCAGCACGCCTTTGCGATTTACGAATTCGCCGAGTTTGGCCATCGTGTTCATGCTGTCGTTGTCAAGAAAATAGTCTATGAATGCCCTGCCGGTACTTGGGTGCGGCGCCTTGGCGGCCAGCGCGATATAATGGCCGTCCCCCATCATTTTGGGCAACCGGACATAATCCAGTGGAGCGCCCCGTTTGCCAAAGACGTAAGCGTATTTGACATAGGTGATTGAGAGGGGAGTCTCGCCGGTCATCACGCGTTCCGCCGAGGGAAGAAGCGATTCCACCAGGATCGGTTTCATGGCGCCGAGATCGCGGATAAACTTGTCGGCTTTCTCTTTTCCCATCAACTTGTGAAGGCTCGCTACCCATTGTGTGGTGGTAGTGTGCTGCGTCGGATCCGGCATGACCAGCTTGCCTTTGTATTTGGGATTTACCAAGTCCTCCAGCGATTTGGGCGCGTCTTCGGCCTTGATGCCGGACTTGTTAAAAACCACGCCGATGATCACGTTGCGGTATCTGGGCCCGAGAACCGGATCGACGGCGTCTTTAGGAAAATCTTTAGCGGCGGGCGACTCATACTTCTGGAAAAGATTTTCCTTCTGCATCAATCGCAGTGGATTGTCGTTGGTGATGATCAGATCCGCCGTCGGCCTCCCGGCGCGCGCTTCGCTTAACGCTCGATCCATCACTTTGGTTGCGGATGCGCGCCAGTACTCGACCTCGAGGCCCGTCTTCTTCTTGAACGCATTCACGATCGCTTCCATGGTATCTGATTCGAGAGAGCCGTAGGCGATCGCCTTGCCTTCTTTCTTGGCGGCTTCGATCAATTTAGCGTTTTGCGCCAAGACTGAACTGGGAACGAAAAGAAAGCTCGCTATCAAAACACGCGCTAGCATAATTTTTCTTAGCATGAGCTCTTTCTCCTTTATCTTCCACAGACAATGGTATCTAAGGCGGAACGCATCCTTCCAGATTTCAAATTCTGAGTCAAGCCGTTTACAGACATAAACAGGATGGTATATCGAGGTAATTTGACAGGCTTAAGCGCCGGTCATATAAGGAAATTTCCTAGAATATTTCTCAGCCACGCGAAGGGAGTTTGATGGATGGATAAGCTCGATCTACTGATAAAGAATGGCGAGGTTTGGACCCCAGGCGGTTTCGTCGAGGCTGATGTAGCGGTAAGCGGTGGAAAAATTGTTGCACTCGGTAAGCCGCCGGTTTTACCGGAAACAGCAGGTAGTGTAGTCGACGCTAAGGGTAAAAAAGTTATTCCAGGTTTGATCGACACGCATACTCACCACCGAGACCCCGGCTTTACGCATAAAGAAGACATCACCACCGCGACAATGGCAGCCGCGGCGGGCGGTGTCACTTTTAGCGTCGGCATGCCCAACGTCAACCCACCGACCACCTCTGTGGAGCATTACCGCGCTCTGGTGGCGCATCACAGTAAAAATGCGATTGTCGATTTCAACCACAATCCTTCCGGCACAGTGCCGCGCGAGGTTCCTGGACTCGCCAAGGAGGGGCCCATTGCTTTTAAAATTTTCATGGTGAAAGACACGGGTCGGGATTATCCGCATATGCCCGGCATCGGCATCAATAATAATGGCGAACTCTTTAAATGCTTTGAAACTGTCGGCGCCACCGGTTTGCCGCTGATGGTGCATCCGCATGATCAAGATCTGATGGATGAAATCGAAGGGCGCTACTGGAAGGACGAGAATCGTAGTCCTCAGGCCTATGCCAAAGCTTATCGCGAGCACGACGGCATCATTTGGGATACCGCCATGGCGACCTTGTTTCGAATGCAGAAAGCAATCGGCAGCAAGCTTCACATCTTGCACATGAGCACGCCTGAAGGATTGGCAATGTTGCGCCGCGCCAAAGACGAGGGCCGTCCCTGTAGCTGTGAGGTCAATCCTTGGGCGATGTTTTTAGGCACCTGGGAAAATGTCGAGAAACTCGGTCCCTACTGTTTGGGCTTCTGGGTGCCGCCGGCGCATGTTGAGGCGCTCTGGGAAGCAATCAACGACGGCACCATTGACGTGATCGGCACCGACCATGCGCCGCACACTAAGGAGGAGAAGGAAAAAGGCTGGCACGACATGTGGAGTTGCCCTGGTGGCGAGCCGCAAATCCAGGATTATCTCCGACTTTTTCTAACTGCCGTGAACGAAGGAAAAATGACCCTTGACCGGCTGGTGCGGATCTCTTCATATAATGCGGCAAAACTGTTCAACGTTTATCCCCGCAAGGGAGTTATCCAACCGGGTTCGGATGCCGATATGGTTATTATCGACATGAACAAAGAGGAAGTGATCAGCAACGCAACCACCTATACGAAAGTCGGCTGGACGCCTTACGACGGGAAGAAGATCAAAGGCGCGCCGATTCGCACCATACTGCGAGGTAAAACCGTAATGGAAGACGGCAAAATCACCGGCAAGCCTGGCGACGGCCAACTGGTCTCGCCGCTGAAGTAAAGCCGGCAAATAGCCGAATAGGCCTGGAAGAATTCGGTACTGCGAATTCCTGGTTCGTTCAGATCATAACATGCAGACCGATTTATTTATTATGGATCCGCAGGTTCTTGGATCTCTTCGGCAGGGTCGATCTTGTTAACCACTAGCCCGGAAATCAGCTTGGGATAGAAATAGGTCGATTTTTGCGGCATCGTCTCGCCGCTATCAACGATCGCAAGAATATCGGCGCTCTTCGTGGCATTCAGGATGAACGCAGCCTGGTAGTCTTCTTTTTCCAGCGCTTGCAAAACCGACTCTTCATCCTGCGAGTAGCGGATGGTTTCGCCGTTTGTTTGCTGTTCAGGTGAAAGGCCCAAAATATGCTCCAGTACCAAGTGGTGCAGTGTGGAAACTTCCAGATCGCGCAAAGGCGCGCTGAGGTCTTTCGCCAGTCGTTGCATGATGCGCTTGTTCTTGAGCCGTAATATCAGGTAGCGCGGATCGCGTTTGAAGCTGGCTCCGATAACTCGATGTTTCTTGCCGGAGTTCTTTACAGCTTTCAGGAACGAGCTCTTTCCTTCCGGAGTCTTAGGATACTGCTCGACGTAAAAATATGTCTGCAAAGCTTCTTCCAGTTGTAAAAATGGTTTGGGCTCATATCCACGCACCAACCGATGGGTCGGAAGAATGACCACGTTCTCGTCATTCATGTTGGCAAAATGGGTCATGATGTAGTTGAAGGATTCTCGGCCAAGCGCTGATCGATCGCCGCGCATCCGATCACGATATCTGAGCGTTGCTTCATAGCGGTGATGACCATCGGCGATAACCAACCGTTGCTCCCTCATCTCGCGATGGATCTCGCGAATCAACGCCCGATCCGTGATACGCCAGAGGCGACACTCATCGCCTCCATCCAGTTTAACCTCGATAAAAGGCGCCTTGCCTTCTGTTTGTTCGGACAAAATGCGGTTGATGCTGCCTTTCGGCTGAGAGTAGAGCGCGAAGATCGAGCTCAGCTGGGCATGAGATGCAAGTATGAGCTGGAGCCTGTCGTGTTTGGGAGCTTCCAAGGTCTTTTCGTGCGGGCGGATCTCGCCGCTAGAGAAGTCTTGCAACTGCGTCAGGGCGTAGAAACCTTGACGTTCTTTAATCTTTCCGTCCTTCAAAGCGAACTTGTGGACGGCAAAATAAATCGCCGGTTCTTGATCGCGTTCAAAAATCCCCTCCGCTTGCCAGTTGGCAAATAGTTCGGCGACCGCGGCGTATGGATCCGGCTCTTGGCTAAAGTCTAATCGGACGAAGTTGTAGGGCGATTTGCGATAGAGCTTTTCTTGCTCTTCTGGAGAAATCACGTCATAAGGCGGAGTGACAACCCGGCCAAGGTCGCGGATTTTTTTTGGGTTGTAGAAAACTCCGCGAAACGGTGCAATTCGAACCATATTCCCTGCTTACTTCTTCGTCTTCAAATCTTAAACTCGGCCTGGATCGAAACTAGTTGGATTTCTCGCGGTGGGCTCAACTCTGTTTCGCAACACCAAGGTTCATCGCGCCAATACCTTCGATTTCGGATTTGACGATATCGCCCGGCTGAAGCTTTTCCTGGAATTCCGGCGCATCGGGATTTCCCGTGCTGATCAGATCGCCCGGGAAAAGTGTCGTTACCTGTGACAAATAGCTGACCAGAGTTGGTATATCGTTGACCATTGAATCAGTCCTGGCAGATTGCTTGAGCTCTCCGTTGACCCACAGCTTCATTGAGAGTTGATGCGGATCGGCGATTTCGTCTTTGGTCGTAATCCAAGGTCCGATCGGCGCGAAGGTCTCGAAACCTTTGCGCACACAACGGCTGCCTGACAGGTCCTTGCCGGAGCCGTAACCGCGCGCGGTAACATCGAGCAAAATCATATATCCGAAAATGGCCTCATAGGCGCGCTCTTTGGAAATGTTCCGTGTCTCCTTGCCAATGACGACACAAAGTTCCAGCTCGGGAAAAATGGTTTCCGCTCCGTCAGGAATAATAATATTATCTTCCGGCCCGCAGATGCATGAGGGAGGCTTTAGAAAAATCCGTTCGAGGAGCTGTTCTGCGGTAGCTGTGCCGGCGGCGCCCCTGCCCCGCGCATCATCCAAGCCGCCAGTACCCCGTTTGTAGTTGGTCGCAGCCGCCCAAATTTTAGAGGGCTTCTCGATCGGCGCTTTCAACATCTTTGGGTCGAGTTTGGTGGCCGTGCCCTTGGCCGCATAATTCTCCAGTAGATCTTTGATGTTAGCGAATTCAGCGATCACCTCGAGCATAGAGAAGCCCCTGGGCAAGGCGCTTTCACGAGCTAACGCTTCGCCCAGCAGAATCACTGAATCGTTTTTTACAAGAGCAATGTCATTTTGCTTGATGCCGGCCAACTTCATCTAGAGGCTCCTTCCATCGTAGCTTTGTCCATATATCGCTCTGTGGAACAGATCAAGCAGACCGAAAACCGTTCAGGCCATGTAAAGTAACTAACACTGGGAAACTTGGATGATCGAGGTTGGATTTTGCGCCGCGCAATAGCCGATATTCTGACTGTGTTTTAGGAGGGAGGTTATGCAGCGCGATCATCTCAAGCGTTCGCCTAATTGCCCCTCTGCGAACTCTATGGCATAAAAAACTGTGACTTCTTCCTGGTTGCAGCTCTCCCTGCGCACCGATCCATCGGCGTTAGATGCGGTATCCAACTTTCTCATAGAACGTGGATCTCCCGGGGTCGTGATCAACAAAGACCAGGTGCAGGCATACTTTGCATGTCCCGAAGATTCGGCAACTATTCGCCGGGATGTGCAGCGGTTCCTTCGCGGCATCCGCGGCATGTATCCGGAGATGGGCGAGGATCAGCTGCGCTGGCGCGTTCTCAAAGACCGGAATTGGAATTACTCATGGCGGCGATTTTTTTCACCGCAGAAAGTCGGCCAGGTATTCTTGGTCGCCCCGCCATGGGCTAAGTTGCCGCCGCTTGGCCGCCGGCATCTGATCGTCATCGAACCAGGCATGGCATTCGGGACGGGTACTCACGCCACCACGAGAGGCTGCATGGAATTTATCGAGCGGGTCGCCCGTTCTCTGGGCACAAATCCGTTTACGGCTCTCGACGTCGGCACCGGTTCCGGAATTTTAGCGATTGCTCTTGCCAAATTAGGCGCGAGCAAGGTCTGGGCAATAGACAATGATCCGGTCGCGTTGAAAGTCGCGCGAGAAAACATCGCGTTCAACCGGGTAGAAAAGAATGTCTTTTGTTCTGCGGGGTCGCTCAATCGTCTTAGAACGTTTCCAGTCGTCGTGGCCAACCTTACCGCCGAAACGATCATGATGCTGGCGGAGCCGCTAAGTAAACGTGTTGCTGTGTCCGGTTACTTGATTCTGTCCGGTGTCTTAAGGCCCAAGTCAGAGCAGCTGGCGCGCTACTTTGCCTCAAACGGTTTCAGGCTGGTCAAGCTCAAGGAAGAGAAAGAATGGGCAACCTTACTTCTCAGGCGGAAGTAGCCGATGGCTCGCTTTTTCCTGCCGACGGGACAGATAGAAGATCATCGGGCTACGATCACGGGTGTCGAATTAAATCACCTACGGCGAGTGTTGCGCTTGCGACCGCAAGACCGTGTTGTCGTGTTCGATGATGCCGGCTGCGAGCATGAAGGGATCATTAGATCCCTTAGCGAAGATCGCGGCGAGATTGAAATAATCCGCTCTTATCAGGTCAACAATGAATCGCCGCTGAAAACCACCCTTGCGTTAGGTCTCACCAAGGGCGAAAAAATGGATTGGGTGGTGGAAAAGGCGACCGAATTAGGCGTTCACACCGTAGTTCCCTTCCTTTCCGATTACACGATACCAAAGCTGAACGAAAGAAAAATGGCGCAGCGTTCCCAGCGCTGGCAGAAGATCGCACTGAGCGCCGCAAAACAATGCGGCCGCGTTCGTATTCCGGAGATCTTGGCTTTGTCTGAATTTTGCGACCTCCTCGAAACGGTTTCGCCCGATGCGCTGCGGCTGTTATTTTGGGAGAAGGAGCGCGAGCGACGGTTGTCTGATCTAAAGGAGGCCCGAACGACAATCAGCGAGGTTGTTGTGATGATCGGGCCCGAAGGTGGTTTTAGCGCGCACGAAGCAGCACTCGCGCTTGGCCAGGGCTTTAAAGCGGTGCGGCTTGGCCCGCGTATACTTCGTGCTGAAACCGCTGCGGTGGCCGCGCTCTCGGCCGTCCAACTCTTGTGGGGGGATCTAGCGTAGGTTAGTGTTGGGCAGCCAACGCGCTTTCGCGCCAGGTGCAACCGTTTAGAACCAATGATATGCGTTGTCCCACATGTGACTCCGTGATCACGTATAACACGGGAATATGCAGCCGCTGCGAAACGCCGTTGGATCCTCCGGGGGCTCGGCTCAATTCAACCGATGAAGACGTTCATCTGAAATCGGCCGAAGAGAAAATCGATTTATCTGATGAGAGGTCGAATCGGATCGATCCGTACCTTCCGCCACGTGAGGAAACTAATAGTTCTCTCCTTGGGAGTATAAATCATCCTGAGGCTGACAGCCGGTTATGGGGCGGCTTTATGCGTCGAGGCTGCGCGTTCGTTGTCGACTGGGCGATGATCTTGCTGCTGGGCTTCGTCATGTTTGTGATGTCACACATCGGTTATAAAGTCGGACTCTCGGCGCACGGCAGATCCGTCACCATGGAAAACTCCAGTGGATTATATTTTATTTTGACATGTGCCTCGGTTGCCTTATCTGCGGCCTACTTTGTTATCTTCCATAGCTTGGACGGAAGAACCATTGGTAAATGGATATTCGGCTTGCGGGTCGTTGGCGCCGAGAACGGCGACGTCACCTTGAGGCAGGCTCTTTTGCGTTGGCTCGCCGCTGTTGGTTTCGCGCCGATTCTATTAGGTTTCTTATGGGTGATTTGGAGCCGCGAGAAAAGGGCCTGGCACGACATCATCGCGCAGACATGGGTGATCAGGGAGTAATCGCGCTACCGGCTTTTGGTTGGGCAAATCGATGCAGCCTTTGAAGATCGGGGTCGTCATGGACCCAATTGACACGATAGACATCGAGAAAGACACGACCTTTGTCTTGATGCTGGAAGCGCAACAGCGGGGCCATGAAATTTTTTTCATGGAGATCGATGATCTGTTCACCCGCGGGGGAACGACTTTTGCGCGGCATCGACGCATTCATCTGGCCCGGGCCGTGCCTCATTATCGTCTAGCTCAGATCGATCTTGGAGCGCTTGAAGACTTAGACGTGGTGCTGATGCGCAAAGATCCGCCGTTTGATATGAAATTTTTCTTTGCGACTCATCTTTTGAGTTTGATCGATGAGAAGAAGTGTTTCGTCATGAACAATCCGAGAGGATTGCGCGATGCCAATGAAAAGCTTTATGCCTTGCGCTTTCCTGAACAGATCCCACAGACACTAGTGAGCAGCAACATTGGAAGGCTTAAAACTTTTATGGACGAGCTAGGCGGAGAAATGATTGTGAAGCCGCTCGATGGTAGCGGCGGCAGCGGAGTATTCTATCTCCATCAACAGGATCGCAATACCAATTCAATTCTGGAGGCCGCCACCGATAATGGCCGACGAATGATTATGGGCCAACGCTATCTGCCAGAGATTCGTCAAGGCGACAAACGAATCATAGTGCTGAACGGTAAACCGCTGGGCGCGGTGTTAAGAGTGCCGCTGGAATCTGAAACCAGAGGCAATATTCATGTCGGCGGTCAGTGCGTCAGGACTGAGTTAACCGCGAGAGATCGGGAAATCTGCGAAGCTCTTGCTAGCCTGCTGATTGCCGACGGTTTGTATTTCGTCGGCTTGGATGTAATTGGCAATTTTCTGACCGAAGTCAACGTGACCAGCCCCACCGGCATTCAAGAAATCAACGCGCTTGACAATGTTCGATTGGAAAGCAACGTGATCGACTTTGTCGAAGAGCAAGTTAGAGGACTTTAGTAAACCGCTATCGTAGGCTACCAGGAGCAAGCGCACGTGCCTTGCCAATGCTGATGACTTCACGTATCTACGCTCTACTTTAGGGTCCACCCCGGAACGGCAGTTGTCTACTTATCTACGTTTTGAAAGACTAAGATTATAAACGCCAGCATTCTCTTTCACCTGCGTATGTGTCGACTGGCGCAGCACAATGCCGTCGCCGGATTTTCGCGCGAGGTCAAGGACTAACCAGGCGCCCAGACTTGTCGTCTGCTCGGATACTTGCGACATAGCCGTTCACCGGGTGAGAATCGAAGTATTCTGGGCGCAGCGTCATGTCGTTGACACGTGGGCAGAGTCTCCGATTCCGGCATTCTGCATGGTTCGCTCGTATTCCTGGATTACTCTCTCCTCTAACAGCCGACGGGTTTCACTATTGATCGGATGCGCAATGTCTTTATAGGTGCCGTCTTTGCGTTTCTTACTAGGCATCGATACGAAGTAGCCCGTGGTGCCTTTGATGACCTTTAGATCCCTGATAACAAAACAGTGATCGAGAGTAATAGTTACGTAAGCCCGAAGCCTATCTTCGTCTACAGGAAAGACTTTTACTTCGGTGACTTCCATTGAAACCTCTTCGCCTGATGCGTCAGTTTTAAGCGACGGTCACAGGGTATCGCATCATAACTAATGGATCATAGCTCAAGAGTTAGATCCAACTGACACTGACGAGCACACTTGTAACGAACTCCTTAAGCCCCCTAAAAGTTGGCTCGAGTTCTGAAGATCTTCGAAAGCCATTTGTGAGTTCGTAAAGTAGGTTCGCTACTAGAGACATTGTCAGTAATGACGGCGATGCTCATTGCCGCTGGACAATTCATCGGGTATACGGCGGCTCCTGAGCAATGTTCGGGCCAGACCGTTACTGCTCAAATGTTAGTTTCGCCGGTATGATTAGTTGCAGTTTTAGGATAAGCGCTTAAATAGTTGTATCGCCACTGCGATAATGTCACTCCGAAAGCTAGAGGCTACTTATCGTTGTGAGATGAATTCGCAGGGGATTTAAAGGGATTTGATAAGGAAGGATGTGGTGGGAACGGGGGCGTCGGCACCGACGATAGGATCATTGATGAGGTTGGCAGAGGCGCCGGGCTAACGCTCGCATTTCGGTCAGGACATCTGGATCGCGACTCGTACGATATTGCAGTGCTAACTCGTCTAGGCGTTTTGCTTCAACTGAACGTGTATCGTTCTCGCGTCTACATTTCGTCTCCTCGTTCTCCGTTGTACGTAAACAGAGGGGTGCATTGGGATTGTCCGTGAGCGGCTTTCGAGTTTTTAAAAAGAAGTGAGAGAATTCTGAACGGCCGGACTCGAATCGAGGTGGGAGGTGGGTCCGACTGAGGCCGTCGGCAATTCCGGCTATCGTTTGGATACTGACTGTAGGAGTAATTTGTAATCAGCGCGCGTGAGTGTAGGTTTTCCCCGGGTGTGACATCTATCGCGAGTTTGACTCCTCCGCCCCATC
>JAICEJ010000081.1 GCA_025924215.1 Candidatus Binatia bacterium | reverse complement strand
TTGTATTGGTAGCCTGTCATTGCTTTATAGAAACCATCATAACCCACCTTCGAGGTCTGTGGATTGTGGTTATAGGTGATGTGCAGGACAGCCATAGCGGCGCATATTATATCACAATCAGCCGAGTTGGTGCACGAATAAAGCTACGTCCTTGATACTCTCGAATGCTTATCGTGGCGATCTCACCGGCCTTGATCGAGCCGTATCGATTGTGCTATGAACCGCGCCCTCGTTGAACAGGGTGGGCGCAAAACATCTTTGACACACCCAACATCAACACCCTGTTCAGCGAGGTCCAGGATCTGTAAGCATGAAGAAGAACATAGATGGTACTGGCTGGCGATTTCCAATCTCAGCAACAGTGGAAACCACATCAGCGATGATCCGGCTTATTCTAGGAGTTGCGACCAGCAAAACGCGTAGAGAACGGCGGCCACGTAAAAGCTTTGCTTCTGACAGTACGCGGGTATTCACATGGCCGCTTCAAGTCGCCTAGAAAATCTGCACCAGGAGGAAGACACCCATGGAGCACGCCTATAAGTCTCACACCATCGTTATTACCACTTGGGCTAGCCTTGACCGCAACGGCTACACGCCCGAAGTTCGTGTCAGTAAGAAAGCTCCCATCGTCTTACAAACGCTGAAACTAAATAATGCGTTCCCAACCAAAGAAGAAGCTGAGAACTTCGCTCTGGAAGCCGCCAAAAAGTGGATTGACGACAAGAACTCAAGACCCTCACAAGGAGCTACCCAAAGCACCGTTGATGCAAAATCAGAAACGCCTCTGGGCTAAGGATGCGGTCTTCGCAATTTACAACCCACTCTGGCGATCACAACTTTGAAAGCACGGCAGGCGATTACTCACTCTGCAGTCCCGACCCATTGCTAGAGTGATCTAGCGGCGTTTGCCTCATCCTCCACGCTTAGGTGGAACGCATAGGCTCTAATCACCACCGTCTTTTTTGAGCGACTCCTTTAGCGCTTCCTCTAACTTGTCCAGCCCCGTGTCTTCGGGATTCAGCTTTGGGGTGTGCTTAAGATCTCTCGTTATGGTCCGCATCGAATCTATTCTCTCGACGAGTTCTCGATTCGAATTCTAGGCGGCGGAGCTCTTCGGTGATCATCAAGTGATGTGTTACGAGCTCTTCTAACGCTCTCCGTTGCTGTAGGATTGAAGTCACCCTATTTCCATCTAGGTGCTCCCTTGTAGTTTGAGTTTTGTGTGTATGCAAACGAAGGTTTCGCAGCAAGTCAAGTTGGCGCAAGACCTCATCCGGTCTTTGGACGGAACCGCGTTATGTCCGAATCGAGAGCCTTCGTCGCAAACATTTTCCCTACGGAGAGGGAACTGAAAGTAAGAACAAGTGGCCACTTCCAGATCACAACTAAACGTCCTGGCCCCACGCCCAATCTATGATAAAAATAGCTCTATGCGCAATCTCGCGGCATTGAACGTCTATCCTAAAAGGCCCGAATACACGTGAGGCTCTGGGTCGGCACCAGCGGCTTCGGCTACAAAGAATGGCGTGGCAAGTTCTATCCGGAGCGCTTCCCTGCCAAGGAGATGCTGCGTTTTTATGCCTCACGATTCGCGGCTGTCGAGATCAACAATAGTTTTTACCGGCTCCCTACGGAAACTGTTCTTCGGTCCTGGGCAGAGCAGGTGCCGCCGGCCTTCCGGTTTGTGCTCAAGGCGCCGCGAAGAATCACCCATACGCGGAGGCTTAAAGATGCGGCGGTAGAAGTTGACGATTTGTTTAGCGTAGCCACGGCGCTGGGATCAAGCCAGGGCGCCATTCTCTTCCAACTTCCGCCCAATTTCAAAAAGGACCTCGAGCGGCTGGGATCATTCCTATCACTTCTGCCCGCTGATCGGCATGTAGCGTTTGAGTTCCGGCATCCATCCTGGGTGGACGAGGAGGTTTTCACCTCGCTGCGAACGCGCAACAGCGCGTTCTGCGTGACCGACACCGATGAGGGCGAAGTTTGTGAGCTGATCGGCACTGCGAATTGGGGTTATTTGCGACTGCGGCGTCGAGAATATAGTCGCGCCGACCTGCTGCATTGGAAAGAGCGGATTTACTCGCAAGCTTGGGATCATGCCTATGTTTTCTTCAAACACGAAGACGAAGCCACCGGACCCAAGTTCGCCAATGAATTCTCAAATCAGGAGTTGCCGGCGTAATCACCTAGCATGGATGAAGGGTTGAGCTTTGCCCGCCATTGGTGTGAATATCAGCTCATGTGTACAGTCATAACCCATCCTGCTATACCCATCGCATTATCCGCGCTGCTTCCGCAGGACACAGCTTCGTCGTCATTGTTGATCGCTGCCGCGCTTTGCTCCGTGATTCCGGATCTGGACGTTGTCGGATTTGAGTTCGGGATCAAGTACGGCGATATGCTCGGGCATCGCGGCTTTACACATTCGATATTCTTTGCTGTGCTACTTGCCGGGTTGATCACCTTCGTGTTTTTCCAAAACCATGGCAGTCCGTTGACTATTTTTCTGTTTCTCTTTTTATCAACATTATCGCACCCGGTGCTGGATGCGTTGACGAATGGCGGCCTGGGAGTCGGTTTATTCGCCCCATTCAGTAACGAACGGTACTTTTTCCCTTCTCGGCCCATAGAGGTTGCTCCGATTGGAATCGGCGCCTTCTTTTCGGACATAGGACGCGAAGTGATGCTGAGCGAGTTGAAATGGGTTTGGTTGCCGTCAGCAATCTTCTTTACGCTGGGACATTTGTTCAAACGTTTGCGCGAGCTGAGTTGAGCGTCGCTTGTGTGAATATCATTACAAGGAGAACTCCTATATTTTGTTGCTTCAAAAATTTGTTGCTTCAAAGCGCCCGAGATTCAGGCAAGACTCGTCAATGGCAATTCGCATAGTCCGGCTGGGAACGGCCCGTAATCACGACGAGGGCTTACGCATCGGCATCGTCAGGCGACCGCCCCGAGGCGTGCGCAAGGAAGATTATTCCAAGCTCGACTATTACGATGTCTGGATGCCGGAGCTGGCGCCCAGCGCCAAACTTGTTTCCTGGGCTCTTTCCGAGCCGTTCACCCCAAAACGCTGGTCTCTATACGAGCGACGTTACCGACAAGAGATGCGTCAGCCGGCCCCGCACCGCATTATCACATTGCTGGCGGCACTATCATCACAGACGAATTTCTCGGTAGGGTGCTACTGCGAGGACGAGGCGCTATGTCATCGCTCGGTTTTACGACAGCTCCTTCTTGAGCACGGCGCGAAGCTAGCTTGACATACACGGTAGACCGGCCTTCGGCTAATCCAGCCACAAAACGCTTTTCGAGGTCTCTACAGAGAAGAATCCCGGCGATCTGCCCCAGGAATTTGCATTATCGTCGATAGCGCCTTAACATTGCGCCTCGTGCGATCCACCGGCCGGATAACGGCATCCAATCGCAAATATCGTTGAAAGGTTCCACAAAGATGAAGAGTTCCGAACCAGGTTTGCTACAGGGTTTTTTTCTGTGCCTTCGCGACTCAGAAGCAATACGTCTCCAGTCCAGTAAGTGGAAAAGAGATCTTTTAACTTTTAGCAGCGGCATCTGCCTGGAGGTCGCCGCGGTTCCTTATCTGCTCGGTTGGATTGGCTATGAAGCGACTTGGCAGGCCTGGCTTCTTACATGGCTGTTCTTCCCGTTGGGAGTTACCGGAGCCTATGCAAGCATTTTCGGGGGAGATCGTCTGGTCGAGTGGTTGTTGATAGTTCCCAAGCTCGACTTGAAAATCTAATTCGACCTCGACTCGTGCGATAGAGCACCCGTCTTGAATGTGCGACATTCGCCACGTCGCGCAAACTGCTGTTGTCCCCTATATGAAATGCGCGGCGTCAAATTTCTAGATAGTAGCGCAACGGCTCGACCTACTATCTTGCAGAGTTAGTCTATGATCCACTTCCCCCAGCGCCTGTTCCGCTACCTCCAGAGCTGCTTCCTGCTGATCCACTGCTTCCAGGTCCAGTAGTTCCTGACCCTGTTCCGCTCGCGCTGGAACCACCCCCTGGACTCGATTTGGAACCTGTAGCGCCGCCGCTGCTCTTTGCCGCGTCTCCTCCGGTTCCTGATGTATTTTTATCATCTGAGCAACCCGGCAATGTAATCCCAAGAAGTCCCGTCAGAATGATCGCTGTGCCCAATGAAATCCCATTTCTCATAGTCTCCTCCTCTCGCTCGGGTCTCACCGTTACGCTTGCTCTACTAAAAGCAACGCATATGCCATCGAGTGACATCGAATCCCTGTGCGGCAGGTTAAGCGAACAGCGGCTCAGGGGGGATGGGTGGAGTAGGGAACGGGTGGGGTGGTGGCTGTGGTGGGTCGGATCAGGAATTGGACTTGGTCCAGGGTCGGTGAAGAAAGTCACGGCCTGCTGATTTAGAGACGCCGCATTTGAACTTCATTACTGACCCCCCTCCAATTGTTCACAATATCCTGCTTCTTCATGAATTCTAAAGTTCTCGAAGCCGCTGATCATCGAGCAGGATTACCTTCTTGACGCCTGCAAGAAGTTCGGGAAATTTTCAAATCGGGTCCACTGGCTGTAGACGTGATGGACGGGGAATCCACTTCGATGGCGTTCAGTATGGTCTTCATTGCTGGGAGCGAAAAGAGCAATGCCGTGCCACACACGGAATGCGGTCGACGCTCGCCTTCGTTCCAAAGTTTAGACAGATGGCTCGAATCAGCTGTCGCAGGCCTAAGACTTAGTCTAAGAGAAGTACTAAGATCAGATAGCGGTTAGGACCCTAGACTATTTGGATTTATCCGACAATGGAATGAAGAAGGTTTATGAA
Organism: Candidatus Binatia bacterium; assembly: GCA_025924215.1. Lineage (GTDB taxonomy): Bacteria > Desulfobacterota > Binatia > UBA9968 > UBA9968 > WHTF01. The sequence goes on along the minus strand of JAICEJ010000081.1, from coordinate 8,685 downwards.
GCTCTTGAAAGCGGGAGTAAAATCTCGAAGGTTGTTCCCGGTCCTCGTTCGGGAATTCGTTGTATACGCCCGCCATGTGCCGCAATGATCTCAGCTGCGATCGGTAAGCCTAAGCCGGATGCGCCGGGCTTGGTCGTCATAAACAGTTGAAAAACGTCAACTCCCGTGGGCACGCCGATGCCGGTATCACTGACTTCCACAGCCGCGACGTTTTCCTTCTCCCGCACATGACCGGTTATAGTCAGGCGCCCACCGCCGGGCATCGCTTCTGCAGCATTCTTCAATACGTTTAGGATAGCTTCTCTCATTTTGTCGCTATCAAGCATCAGCGCCGGCAACGTTTGTAGATCAAGATCAACAGCAATGCCCCTGGCGCTGAGGGCTGTTGTATACAAGGCCAGGGCTTCTTCGATAACTTTCGTTACATGGGTCGGTCTGAAATCGATGGCTTGAGGCCTGGCGAAGGAGCGGAAGTCGTCTAGCAGTCTCGACAGCCCCTCGATCTCGCTAGATGCGCTTTCGATCATCTCCTGAACAACTAAAGTCCGATCATTGTGGCGCTCATGCTCCGTCTGGAGAATTTGCATACAGGTAGACACTACATTTAAAGGATTGGCGATCTCGTGCGCAAAAACGGCGGCGGCAGTGCGCAGAACAGCTATCTGTTGGCTATCTTGGGCCTTTTGCTGGGCCAATTGCTTTTGCATCAACTCTATCTCTTTTTTGAACTGATCGATTAACTCGGCGGCCGGGGCTTCGTTCTCACGGCTCCAGCGAACCAGAATCAGAGCAGGGTTGTTTGTGTTGCCAGCTTGAAGAAGGCCGCCCTCGCAGCGAAACTGGAATGCTCGTACCGTCTGACTGCAAGTTGAATGAACTGGCGATCATTCTCCGGCTGGAGCTCCAATGGTTTAGCCAATCACTGACCTTTGACGGCGGATCCGTTACTAGATCAGCCAACGCCAGACCGACGAGATGATCCGTACGGAACAACTCATGGGCTGCCGGGTTGGCAGTTAGAATCGACCCCGACTCGGAGAGCAAAATGAAAGCCTCCGGTAGGAGGTCGGTAATCAGTTTGACTTCGTCAAGCGTCAATGATGCGACTCCAGGGCAATTCTTAACTACCGCGTTGTCCCGGTGAATGTACGTGCTAACGGCGAGTGTGTTTTTCAATCTCCAGGAGAAGCGAATTCAACTTGACGGGCTTTTCAATATAAGCAGCGCCGAGCCGTCTTGTCTGATCTCTTATCTGATCCGAGCCGAAAGCGGTCATCAGAATCGACCCTGCGTGGGGAGCGATACGATTTTGAAGGGAGAGAACGTCTAGACCATTAATCATCCCCGGCATGCGCAGATCGCTTACGACCACGTCGAAATTGCCGCTGGCTTCAATCAAACGAACGGCATCTTCTCCTGTATCTGCCTGAGCCACTTGGTAACCGGCGCGCTCGAGAAATGTCGCAATATTTCGCCGAGCAGGTGAGCTATCTTCAACTAACAAAACGCTTCGAGCCATATCTATATTCCACTCGAAGGAACACCGGCATTCAACCTGCACCCCGACCTGAGAGAAATTTTCTGCAGGAGTGATGCGGACAGTGAACCCAACAGCGGTGGAACCTACAAGCAAGTATCTCAGGCAATCTGTTTCCCCGGATTCATCTGGTTTCCCTTAGCCGATTCGAGCTCTTTGCCCAGTCGCTCAAGGGCGGCCTTATCGAGGATCTCACGGACCTTGGGGAACATCTCCTCTTCTTCCTCAGCTACGTGATGCTCAACGGTCTTCTCCAAATGTGCGAGCTGGGAAGTAAAATCAGTGTCCTCTGTCGCTAGATCCTCTATTTCTAAAAGTAGCTGCTCAACCTGCTCGTGCTCCTCGCGCGACTCCCGCACCATGTCTTTCAATTCGGCGTGTTCCTCTAAGGCTGGATAGAAAATCGTCTCTTCAATCTCGGCGTGGACAGCCAATTCAGTGTCGATCTGATCAAACAGTTCTTTCTTTTCGTCATTATCGCGAATCTGTTGCGCCTGCTCGAAGAGCTGCCTTACCTTTTGATGATCTTGGGTAAGTAGATCTAAAGCGTTCATCTCCACCTCCATATGACTGGAATACCGCTGCTCCGAGCAAAGCAGGTGCCAGAGAGTAGGCGCGAAATGGTAGTCCTGTAATAGGGTATGATCGTCATCGCGTCCGAATCATGCTTTTGAGAGATTGCCCTCGTCCCATTTACAAGACTTTTGCAATTGCATCATCACTGACGCAACATGTGCACCTACCTGCCGCCGTCGGACGTGAGTGGGACATGGAAACCGTATGCGTCGCAAATACCAGCCGTCGGATGCAATTGGCAAATCGGCGAATGGTCGAGGCGTGCGGTTGGGTCGCAAATCGACCGCAGAGGTTGGTTTCTATCCGTTTGGGTTGTAGTTAACGGCGGTTGGGGCAGTGGGTCTGGATTTGATTTCACGGCAAAAGCAATGGTACTGCGCCGAAGGATGCGGCATCCAAACAGCGTTGGCGGGGTCGCGATCTAGAACGGTTCGACAACCTTGCCGTCGATGCTGTCGTAACGTAGCCGGACGCGCTGCTTTAGATTGTTCTCAAGATCGTAAATATCGCATTGATCGTAGGGATGAGAATAGAGGTGCAGGCTAACTGCGGGCACCATTGACGGATTCGCCACGCTGTGAATATTGGCCGGGCCGTCGAGATGACCGCGCTCGCCGCGATAAGGTTCGCCAATTTGCCGCACCACTAATGGGTTCTCGGAAACTTCGCGGTAGTTGCACAATATCAGGCTGCCTTGCTCGACCCGGCTCCAGCAACGCTCGCCTTCATGGCCGTGGACCGGCGCCCGCTGGCCGATGTTCCAGCAAATAACCAGCAACTCAAAGAACTCATTTTTGAAGACCAGATTACGGGTGTAGCGCTCCGGACGAAAAAAGATGTAGCGCTGCAGGGAATCCGGCTCGATCAACGTTTTCTGTAGATGAGTATGAATATCCTCGGTAGCAAATCCGCGCCTGAGAACGGCGTTGATGCCGTCCAGGAAAGCTTCCATGCTGAGCAAATTTTGGCTGGCCATGGCACGAGCCCCTAAAACTTCACAAAAATATCTTTGGCTTCGTCCCCCGTCAGTTGCTTGATCGTGGTGATTCGATCGCTAAATTCGGTGAGGGTGCCGAGAGATGCTGAGCCGACGTCGATCAGGATCGAGAAAAGCGAAAAGCCCAAACGCTCTTTTTCTTTTCGGAATTGCTCCGCCCATTCCGGCGCCACTTGACATTCGCCGTCAGTGATAAAGACAACATCGCCTTTTTTGAAGCGAGCGTGCTTCAAGCACTCCAGCGCCGCTTCCAATGGTCGTTGGAAGTCGGTCCCGCCGCCCGGGAAATATTCCGCAAGATCCATTACGGTCTTGGTCTCGATCTCGTAACGATCCCTGGAATTCATATCGAGAATTTGTAAAGGCGTCTCTTCAGAAGAGAAGCAAATCGATCGGAAGAGTCTGCGCTGGCGTCTTGCTATCTCAAGCAAAGTGAGAGTAACGGCTTTGGACCAGATTTCCTTATCTCCCGCCATAGACGAGCTGCCGTCTAGACAGACGATCACTGGGCCTTTGCCTTTTTCTTCGACGCCGCGCAGCGAGTACTGAATCAGTTCCTGGTCGAGATAACGGCGCAAGAAATCCTTGCGCAGGGCGGGGTGATGCAAGGTCAACATCTCGTGCGGCAGCAGACGGTGAATGGAATCGCCACGTTCGACTTCGAGCACTTCTTCGTTGGAACGTTCGAAAGCCTTCTTGCGCAGTGCCATGGCATGAAACTTCATTCGGCCCACCAGGCGCGCCAGCTTTTTAAGCTTCTCATTTCCCGCGAGACGCCGTCCCAGCTCGAGCTTTTGGCCAGGCGGCGACGTCTGCCCGGTGCCGAGTGTCGTTCCCCATGTTTCGGCTTCTTCGGTGGCGTCCTCCAACTGTTGAGCGACTTTGATCGCTTCGGCCTGCATCCGATTGGTTGTCTGCGCATCGATTTGCTTCAGGTCTTCTTTGAGTTGGGCGATTTTGTGCCGCAACGATGCTTCGGCGCCTTGAACCTCTCCGCCCATGCGCTCTTTGGCTTTGTCCAAGGCCTTTTTCCCGTCTTGGGAGAGATTCTCTTCCGGGATCGTGTCGGCGTTTTCGTACTCGTCGCGCTTTTGATTTACGATCTCTTCCTGTTTCTGAATGTCCCAGAGATCGCGCAAATCGCGCCGATTGAGAAATTTCTCCTCGCGTATCTGCGCTAGCAGACGCTCGCCTAGCAACAAGGTAGAGAGGCCGGCGCGGGCCTCGTTCAGCAGAGTTTGCTCGCGCAGGAAGTCGTATTGGCTCCCTTGTCCGATGGCTTTGAGAAATTTCTCGTTAAGTAGAGCGCTGGGAAGAACTTCGGCCTCTTTGTGATAGATGATGTTGGCCTTGAATAACAGCGAAAAAATATCCTGGAGCAAGGAACCGAAATGGGGCAGGAGAGTGCTGCCCTGTTCTTCTAACATTCGCAGTGATGGCGAATCGGAGCGGAGTTGGCCGTAAGCGCGCCGGTCGTAGGCATCGCTGTCAATCCAGAAGGTATTTTGCGGCAGAGGTTGAAAGACCCGTTTGGTCGGTGTCTTTTTTGCCCTTCGCGGGGGCATCAGAACTGCTCCAGCATCTGTCTCTGTAACTGCTCGATTTCACTCCGCACGGTATTGACTCGTTCCACTGGACGCCCCAAGCGCTTGGCCTTGTCGACAATCTGATCGACCTTAGCGAGGATGTTGCGCAGTTTGGTGTGAAATTCGATGAGCGCGCGCGCTTTCTCGTCGCTGGTGGCCCATGGACGAGTCGCGGAATCCCGGATCTCGCGCGACTCGTAGAGTAGTTCGGAAATCTCTTCCTCGTATCCCAGAATCAAATCGCGAATCGTGGTGCGCACCTGCTCGTGCTCGGCGGGGTCGCGCCATAAAACATGCTCAAGAAAAAATAAGTCTTTTTCCGCGACTTCCTTTTCGCCCTCCAAAAACGCATGCGCCTGAAGCAATGTCAGAGACTGACGATAGCGACGGTCGGAGGCGACAATATTTTTCTTGTTCAATTCGCGCCGGATATCGGCAATGCCGCGATAAACGTGGGATGGAATCAATACCGCCCTCACCTGATTCTGAAGGTCCTCCAGTTCGGCCATGCTGAGAGTTGTCCGTTCGGGTTGTTTCTGGGATTCCAGCATGCGTAAAAAGCGAAAATCCTCGGCGATATAACCGACCACGAAGCGCAGCAGAAAGCGATCGTAGAGGGCGGTGAGCTCTTCTTCCTCGGGCAGCTCATTGCTGGCGCCGAACAACGTCAGCAATGGCACCCGGGCGACGGTTTTGCCGTTGTGAAACAGCCGCTCGTTGAGCAAGGTGAGAATCGAATTCAGAATCGATGAATTGGCTTTGAAGATTTCATCGAGAAAGGCGATCTGGGCTTCGGGGAGTTTATCACTGGTCACTCGCCGGTAATCATCCTGTTCCAGCGCCTTTAAACTGACCGCGCCAAAAATTTCCTCCGGCGTGGTAAAACGGGTAAGCAGCCATTGAAAATACTTGCCGCCTTCGATGCGGCGACATAGCTCATCAGCAAGCATGGACTTGGCGGTGCCGGGCGGTCCGATGATCAATAAGTGATGGGAAGAGAGCAACGCGGCGAGCGCGCCGTCGATTAAATCGAGCCGCTCGAGAAAAGTTTGCCGCAACTCCTCGCGGATCTTCTTGAGCTTTTCTTGTCCAGTCATCGTTTGGATAAAGTTAGCAAATGGCCCTCGTAGAAACAAATAGACATCCGCCGATCATTTAGATATTGAGGGAGCATTGCATGTAACGGAGGAGGGTTCGCTTATGCCCACCGTAAAAATCTTTTCTATGATTTTGCTGGCGGCGCTGTTCGCTCTGCCGGGCTCGATCTATGGTCAGGATGCTAAGCTGATCGAAGGCGCCAAGAAGGAAGGCGGCAAGGTTGTCGTCTATGGCTCCATCGAAAACGACACCATGGACCTCATCGCGGCCGCGCTCAAGAAGAAAACCGGACTAGAAACCGAATTCTGGCGTTCCTCGAGCACCAAGGTCATGGACCGGGTGCTTAACGAGACGCGCACCGGCAAGCCGCTCTACGATGTGGTGCTGACCAATACCGCGCCGATGGAGTTCATGTTCAACGAAGCGGCGCTGGCGAAATACGATTCGCCGTCGGCAAAATCATTTCCAAAAGAAGTGATCCATCCGAATCTCGGCCCGCAGTATCGCAATAGTGTCATCGGCATCGTCTACCACGCCGGCATCATCAAACCGGCGGAGGCGCCAAAGTCGCTGGAAGATCTGCTCAAGCCGCAGTATGCGGGAAAGCTGGTAATTCCCGATGCCAGCCAGCATACGACCACGGCGCAATGGATGGCGAGCCTGCACAAAGTGATGGGTGGCAAAGAAAAGGCCGACAAGTTTCTCCGCGATCTGGCGGCAACAAAGCCCTTATTGGTGGAATCTTTGACTCCCGCGGGAGAACGAATTACCACCGGCGAAAGACCCATAGGCATCGCCTTTCTTAAAAACGTGGTGTTCTATGGAAAAAAGGGAGTTCCGCTGGATTACGTGCGGCTGGGCAAATTCATGGGCGACGGACAGGCGGTAGCCATCGGCGCCAAGCCGCCCCATCCCAGTGCCGGCAAAGCATTCGTCGATTTCTTTATCGGCGAAGAAGGGCTGAAATTGATGGCGGAGATCGGCGAGTTCGTCACCCGCAAGGGAATCTATCCGCCCCTTCCGGATGCCGATAAGATCGAACTGGTTGAAATGATCGACATGGATAAAAAAGCCTACGCGGAAAAAATGGCGGAGTATCGAAAGATCTTTTTGCAGAATTAACTGGAGGCGCTTTTGATCGACAGTGAGTGGGACGTTATTCTAATCGGAGCGGGGCAAAACAACTTCGCTCTCGGAACCTATCTCGGCCGTGCTGGCCTGCGGACGGTGATTTGCGAGAGCCGCCTGGAAAATGGTGGACGCTTGGCCAGTGAGGAAATCACTATTCCTGGTTACTGGCACAACACGCTGGCTTATTTCCAGGATAACCGCGAGATTTCCCCAGTATGGAAAGAACTCAGATGGGATAATGGCTATCACGCCGAGTTCGTGTCGGCGCCGGTAATAAGCTCGTTGCTGCTGGCCAACGGCCGCGCGGTTTCGCACCATCAAACGTTACAAGACACGCTCAGCTCGATTGCGTGGTTTTCGTCGAAAGACGCCGAAGCATGGCGGCAGATCCATGACAAATTCCATCTGCTTGTCCGTGATTGTTTGATTCCTTATTACTATCAGCCGCCGATTTCGGACAGCGAGTTCGATAAAAAGCTGGTATCCAAGCCTCATGGGCAGGAATTCAGCCGACTCTGGCGCTTGACTCCGGGTCAAGTGGTCGACGAGTTATTCGAGAGTGATGCAGTAAAAACTCTCGTCCTGTCGCAAATGGCCATTCCTCGAGGCGTTATCATGGATTATCGGGGCGGCGCGATCGAGGTTCTCAAGCTGATTGCCGGCGATGAAAAACCCGAGCTCGCCCGTGGCGGGTCCCATTCCATCGCCCAAGTCCTGCAGCGCGCCTACGTTCATGCCGGCGGGCAAATCCGCGCCGTGCATCACGTCGATAAAATTCTAGTTGAAAAAAACAAAGCCGTGGGAGTTCGCCTGCGTGACGGGCGCGAATGGAAGGCAAACCTTGCCGTCGTTTCCAACACCGATCCGTACTCGACCTTCAGGGAGTTGATTGATCAGGAGCATCTCCCCCGTGACTTCACCAAACCAATCGAAGGCATCGAACCCGATGAATTTTCCTATTTCCAAATTCACCTGGCGCTAAAGGCTCCGGTCCGCTATGCGTTTCATGAAGCGGAAGATCCAGCCGTGGCCCGGGCGATGAACGTCAACATTGGACCGGAGAAACCTGACGACCTTAATGAGATGTGGAAAGAGATTCGTGCCGGTGAATTTCCACAGCATGTCTGTCTTCACGCGATTTGCCTAACGGTTTTCGATCCGCTCCAGGCGCCCAGGGGCAAGCATGCGGCATCATTGTTTATGCCCGTGCCTTATCAGTTGAAAGGGAAACGGCCGGAGGATTGGGTCAAGCTCAAGCGCGGTTTTATGGAGACGATTCTAGATATCTGGCGCCGCTACGCGACCAATTTGACCGGTGACAACATCGAAATGAAGGTTGCCATGGATCCATTTTATCTTGCTGGCCGTTGGCCAAACATGCGCCGCGGTTCGGTTTGGGTGGCGCGCAAATCCGGGGCGCAAATGGGAGCAAACCGGCCCAATCAACAGTTGTCTGGTTACCGCACGCCGATCGCCGGTCTCTACCAAGTCGGCGTCGCCACCCATCCGGCCGATGCGGTGATCGCCGGCTCAGGATATAACTGCTGGCGAGTTATGAAGGAAGATCTAAAACTGTGATCGATCAACAGTTCAACCGTTCAAAAGTTCAACGTCAGATCAGACGCGAGATAATCTCCTCCAATTATGCCATCCTCTGACGTTGAACCTTGAACTATTGAACGCTAAGAGTGGAACCCGTTCGCACGAAGATGTTTGTGTCATACCGGAAACGAAAGCTATGCCTAAAATCTTAGAGTACG
>JAICEJ010000080.1 GCA_025924215.1 Candidatus Binatia bacterium | reverse complement strand
TGGGTCAATACTCGGGTCTGCTTGTTTACCAGAATAGCCATTTAAGATTACCTGAGAGACTATCGCTTCTCCACCGCAACAACGATTTTTTCTGCCGCTTCCGCCATCGTTTCGGCAGGGATGATCGCCATACCTGAATCGGCGAGAATCTTCTTGCCCTGAGCGACGTTGGTGCCCTCCATCCGCACCACCAGAGGCACTTGAATGTTCATCTCATGAGCCGCATCGACGATGCCCTGAGCCAGCACATCGCAGCGCATGATGCCACCGAAAATATTGATCAGAACACCGCGCACTCGAGAATCGGCAAGGAGAATCTTAAAGGCCTGTGCAACTTTTTCTTTGGAAGCGCCGCCACCCACATCCAAAAAATTCGCCGGCTCGCCACCGCACAGCTTGATGATATCCATGGTCGCCATCGCCAGACCGGCGCCATTAACCATGCAAGCGATATTACCATCCAAGGAGATATAGGAGAGCTCAAACTTGCTTGCTTCGATTTCGCGCGGGTCCTCTTCGTTCAGGTCACGCAGCGCGACGATATCTTTGTGCCGATAGAGCGCATTGCTATCGAAGTTCATCTTAGCGTCCAATGCCATGACCTGACCCTCTTTAGTTATGATGAGAGGGTTTATCTCAGCGATCGAACAATCGGCATCGTCAAAGGCGCGATACAGGGCTTGCATGACAGCGGTCATTTTGCCGACCAGCTCACCCGGCATGTTGAGACCATAGGCAAGCCGCCGGCATTGAAAACCCGCCAGGCCGATCACCGGATCGATGGTCTCTTTCAAGATCTTTTCGGGATGTTTTTCGGCAACCTCTTCGATCTCGACGCCGCCTTCGGAAGAGCAAATCATCGAAACTCGCGACTCGGCGCGATCGAGAACCAGAGCGAGGTAGAGCTCACGGTCAATGTTCAACCCCTGTTCGATCAGCACTCGCCTAACCTGACGGCCTTCTGGTCCCGTTTGATGGGTGACGAGATGTCTGCCGATCATTTCACGAGTTTTTTGTTCGGCCTCTTCAGGGTTGCGCGCCAGCTTTACACCGCCCGCTTTGCCGCGCCCGCCGGCATGAATCTGAGCTTTAACGACACAGGTGCCACCGCCAAGCCTAATTGCCGCCGCTTTGGCCTCTTCCGGCGTTGCGGCAACTTCACCCCGGGGAACCGGAACGCCGTAACCCTTGAGGATCTCTTTGGCTTGATATTCGTGAATATTCATAGGCTAAGCCCGCAACAAAACGAGACCCTAAGACTATCTATAAGTCTCAGGGCCTCCTTGTCGTTTGACTTACAAACAATGATCAAGCGCCCAGTACGCGGTCCATTGCTTGAACGATATCTTTGACGTGATTCAGCGATTCGTCGAACGCTTTTCTATCCGCCGCGTGCAAATCGATTTCGATGATCTTTTCGACGCCTCCGGCGCCTAGAATCACCGGAACACAGAAGTAATAGCCGTTAACACCGTACTCGCCATCGAGCAACGCGGCGCAAGGTAGAATTTCCTTTTTATCAAACAGGTAAGCTTCGGTCATGCGAATCGCGGCCGTTGCGGGTGAGAAATAAGCCGATCCGGTCTTCAACAATGCGACCACCTCGCCGCCGGCATTGCGCACCCTTGCTTCAATCTCGTCAAGTCGCTTGCTCGGAATCAGTTTTTCAACTGGCACGCCACCGATAATACAGGTGCTGCGAACCGGAACCATGTCGTCTCCGTGACCGCCTAATACCATGGCGGCGACGCTATTCACTGAAACGTTGAGTTCCCGGGCAATGAACGACCGGTATCGGGAGGAGTCCAGGATGCCGGACTGTCCGACAACTCGGTTTTTTGGAAAACCGGTGGCCCTTTTCATCAATGTGACCATCGCATCCAACGGGTTGGTAACAACAATGACCAGCGAATTCGGGGCGTGTTTCTTTATTCCGTCGGCAACCGACGTAAGGATTTTAGCGTTGGTTCCGAGAAGATCATCGCGGCTCATGCCGGGTTTCCGGGCAATTCCTGCCGTGACAATACAAACGTCGGCGCCGGCAATGTCTTCATAGCTGTTTGTGCCGATGACATTGCCGTCAAAGCCTTCGACTGGTCCGGCATGAGATAAGTCGAGCGCCTTGCCCTGTGGCAATCCCTCTACAACATCGAAAAGAACGACATCACCCAAACCTTTGAGCAAGCAAAGGTGGGCCATCGAACCGCCGATATTTCCGGCACCGATCAGCGCTATCTTCTTCCTAGCCATAACATCCTCGAATCAATTCAATCAAAATTCAGCACTCGCCTGCGCCGCCGCTCACATATTGGCGATGATCGCGTCGCCGAACCCCGAGCAACTCACAAGCTTGGAGCCTGGCATCAGCCGTTCGAAGTCGTAGGTCACTGTTTTGGCGTTAACCGCGCCCTCGATGCCTTCAATGATCAGATCGGCAGCTTCCGTCCAGCCCATATAACGCAACATCATCTCGCCGGACAGAATGACCGATCCTGGATTTACTTTGTCGAGATCGGCGTACTTCGGCGCGGTTCCGTGGGTCGCTTCGAACACGGCATGGCCGGTGTCGTAATTTATGTTGGCTCCCGGGGCGATGCCGATACCGCCAACCTGCGCCGCCAAGGCGTCGGAGAGGTAATCACCGTTCAAGTTCATCGTCGCGATCACGTCGTAATCCTTGGGCCGGATCAGCACGAACTGCAGGGTCACGTCGGCGATGGAGTCTTTTAGCATGAGCTTCGATTTCCACTTGCCGCCGCCATGGGTCGGCCAAAGTTTGAGCGCCTCTTCGACTTCTTTCTTGATATCATTTTGCTGCGCCGGCGACATCATGTCGAATCCCGGGTCAATCATTTTGGCGTTGTTTTCCACGTTGACATTAGCATCGGCTTCCTTGTTACCCAGGATCCACGACTCGCGCTCGGTCACGACATCATTGCGAAATTCACGCTTGGCCAGCGCATAACCCCACTCCGCGAAAGCGCCCTCGGTGTATTTCATGATGTTGCCTTTGTGGACGAAATTGATGTTCTTACGCCTATTCTTGAGCGCCCATTGGATCGCTGCGCGCACCAATCGCTCTGTCCCTTCGACCGACACCGGCTTCAAGCCGATCGCTGCCGTATTGGGAAAGCGAATCTTGGCAAATTCTTTAGGAAAGGCCTCTTTGAGAAGCGATTTGAATTTGGCATTGGGTTCTGTGCCGTTGGGGAACTCGATACCGGTGTAAATATCCTCCGTGTTTTCACGGAAGACGACCATATCGACATATTCAGGATGCTTGAGCGGCGAAGGAACACCATTGAAATAACGCACCGGACGCTGGCAGACGTAAAGATCGAGAAGCTTGCGCAGCCCGACGTTTAGCGACGTCATACCACCGCCAATCGGAGTCGTCAGCGGCCCCTTTATGCCAACGAGAAACTCGGAAAACGCCGGCACGGTCTCGTCGTGCAGCCAGCTATTGTACTGCTTGAAGGATTTCTCCCCGGCGTAAACTTCCATCCAACGAATTTTCTTCTTGCCCTTGTAAGCCTTTTCCACCGCTGCATCAAAGACGCGCACGGAAGCGCGCCAGATATCGCGACCGGTGCCGTCGCCTTCAATGAATGGAATGATCGGGTTATCGGGAACCTGAAGCTGCTTGTTGGCTCCCATGGTGATCTTCGCGCCGTCCTTCGGGACTTTTACCACTTTGTATTCTGCCATAGCCTCCCTCGACCTGTAAAAATGCCTAAGAGTTTAATCTAACCCTTAGGCATTATTCGAAAATTTTGAATGCTTCGAAGTTATCTGATTGGATTAATGGAGTCAAGGAATTGGCTACCAAAGCACGCAAGCATCAATCCCAAAAGCCGGGCGGCGATCATTGCTCTGAGGATTGGGGATTAATTTTCAGACTCGTTGTTCGCAATAAACAACCTACAGAACCCAGACGGTCATGCGTCCGGTCACAGTGATAGGAGTGCTGCGCGACTTGAATCTCACGGCTGCATCAATTTCGTCTTATCATTATCTTTCTGTTCCAACCATTTTTCCAGGTAACGGCCGGCAACCTCTCTACCGCCCAAGCCGAAGGCTAAAGCCAACGCCAGGCAAACTGCGCCGAAGACTAGAATAAAAGCCCAAATAACAATCTCGGAGGCGATATCGAGGATTTCAAAAATGCCCGCGACGACGAATATTGTTGTAATGACGTAAGCGGCGCGCCCGATCGAGCCAGCCTGCTCCAACCCGGCGTTGGCGCAGGAAGTTCGAGTGACGGTTTCTAGAAAATTCGCGAAATAAAGGCCAAGAATCAACATGACGATTGCCGCCGCAATCTTCGGGAGATACAGATAGATAGCGTTGAGCGTATCGGTGGCGCCGCTAAGGTTGAGCGTTTCTAAAGTCGCGACTATCACGATCAAAAAGAGGAACCAGAAGAATAGTAGGCCAAGAATTTCGGAGGGGCTCTGCTGAATTCCACCGCGTTCGAGAATTTGTTTTATGCCGGCGCGTTCAGCGACGGTGTCAAAATGAACCAGGCGAAGAACACGAATGACGATGCGCTTGATGATGTTACAGAGGATCCAACCAAATACGACGATGAAAATGGCTGCGATAAGATCAGGCAGGAATGCAGCGATCTTAGTCGCGAAGGCGTTCCAGGCGCCGGTCACGGTAACCACGGGGTTCATAACTCCTCCTCATTGTCGCTCGAAATTCGCGCGACTCTAACACATAGGCGACACCGGTGAAAATCGTCAATCGACTTCTCCACGATAGGCGCAGTCCGAAACAGTCTTGAATCCTTGATCTTCGATCACTATATTCGATCAACTCCGATGAATTCGCGGCACTCCTTTCAGGTACTCCGTTGCGTTTGACGGTTAAGAAGTTGTCCAAGGCTTACGGTTTTTTTTGGGCGCTAAAAGACCTGAACTTGGATCTCCCACCAGGCGAACTCGTCGCTCTACTCGGACCAAACGGTGCCGGTAAGACCACTCTACTAAAACTAATCGCCGGGCTAATCCCGCCGAGCCTTGGAAAGATTGAGCTTGACCGTATGCCATTGTCACACGCCAATGGATCGTCGCGAGCTCAGATCGGTCTCCTTGCGCCTGCCGCGCACCTCTATGAAGATCTTACCGTGCGTGAAAACCTGCAGTTTTTCACCTCGTTGTATGGCTGGAAACACGATGCCGGTAATATCAGTTCGGCGCTCGCATCGGTGGATCTCAGCGACCGAGCCGACGAATTCGTATCGACACTGTCCAGCGGGATGAAGTGCCGCCTCTCGATAGCCAAATGGGCTTTGCTCAAACCGGGACTGCTGTTGCTCGACGAACCCTACGGAGTGCTCGATGGCAGCGGCGTTGATCTGCTCGAAGAATTTCTCAAGGCTCACTGCCGGAAAGGCAATTTAGTGATTCTGGCCTCGCATCATGTTTCGCGCGTCCTGAAGATCTGTAGTCGCGCGATCATCCTCCACCAGGGGCGAATGACTTTCAACGCGCCGCGCCAACAACCCTGGCCCGATTTCGACCAGGCTTTCCGGGAATTTTTACCGCATGGAGAAGCATGAAGCTGCTCCGAGAAACCTATCTCGTCCTGCGCAAAGATTTGATTTTGCAACTGCGCCGGCGCGACAGCCTGCTGACTATGTTTTTCTTTGGCACCCTCCTGCTCTTCGTTTTTCACCTCTCCTTCGATCTGGTGCCGGATAGAGTTTCGGAAATGGCCCCTGGTCTCCTGTGGCTCGCATTTCTGTTTACCGGAACCTTAGGACTCGCCCAACTGTTTGGCGCCGAGCGGGAGAATCAATGCCTCGATGCGTTGTTGCTTTCGCCTCTCGACCGCGGCGCGCTCTTTCTGGCCAAAGTGTGTTTGAATTTTATATTGATGCTGCTCGTCGAGCTCGTCATCATCCCGCTGTTCTGGATACTATTTAATCTGCAGACATGGGTTTTAATGCCGCAGGTTTTCTTGATTTCTTTATTGGGAACCATAGGTTTTTGCGTGCTGGGCACCGTCATGTCGGCGTTAACCTTACGCGCTCGGGCTCGCGAACTGTTGCTTCCATTGGTGCTCTTTCCGCTGATGATTCCGGTCATTCTGGCAACGATCCAGTGCTTGGGAGCTGTGCTTCGGGCTGGCGAGATCGGCGACGCGCTTCCATGGTTGCGTCTTCTTATCGGATTTGATGTGATATTTTTGACCTTAGGAGTGCTGGTATTCGACTGGGTGATTGAAATCTAATGAAACAACAGCAGCCCCAAAAAAGCCGCGCTAGGTTTCTCGGCGCTTTGGCGCTGATCACGATTGCCTTTGGGCTCTACTGGGCGCTCGTACAAGCGCCCCGTGATGCTCTTCAGGGCGATGTCCAGCGCATCATGTATCTTCATTTGCCGAGTATTCTTACCGCCTACCTTTCCTTCTTTCTGGTTTTTATCGGTAGCTGCCTGTACTTATGGAAACGTGAAAAGCGGGATGATAATCTAGCTCATTCAGCCGCTGAGCTTGGCGTCCTTTTCACCGCATTAACCATCATCGAAGGCTCAATCTGGGGCAAGCCAACCTGGGGCGTCTGGTGGACCTGGGATGCCCGCTTAACGTTAACGGCCATTCTGCTCTTGATTTATAGTGGATACTTGATGCTTCGCTCTCTGATTGACGATGAAGATCGCGCCGCATTATCCGCCGCCATTCTTGGAATTATCGGTTTTCTCGACATTCCATTGATCCATATGTCGGTGTACTGGTGGCGCACCCTGCATCAGCCGCCGTCAATCCTGCGGCCTGATAAACTTCCATGGGAGAATGTTCATCCGGCAATGTTGACTGCCCTGGCGATCAATTTTGTTGGATTCCTTCTGCTCTATTTTTATCTTCTTTCGCTTCGCCTCCGTCTCGGTGAAGTACGAAGCGAGATCAAGACTCGCCGGCTTAACCAAGGAGCCTATTAGTGGGCTCTTGGGGATTTGTCTTTCTAGCGTATGGCATTGTTTGGGGCTTCATTATGATTTACCTATTTGCGTTGAAGCGCCGGTATCGCTGCGCCGAAGAGGAGCTGATGCAACTGCGTGCAACTGAGGAGTCTTCTGATCATGGCAAAAAATAGACGTTTTCTGGTTGGCGGGGTGATAATACTGGCGGCGCTGTCCTACGTCATCTACGGCGGCATGCAGCAGGCGCTGGTTTATTTCGTCACCCCCTCTGAACTTAAAGCTAAGGAGACGTCCTCGGCGGACAAGTTTTTGCGCATGGGCGGTATGGTCGTTAAAGGTTCACTGCAGAAAGACGTAAAGAACCTTACCTACAAGTTTGAACTCACCGATGGCGCGAGTGCGTTCCCGGTCTTTTTTCGTGGAGTGCCACCTGACCTCTTTAGAGAGGGAACCGGCGCGGTGGTCGAAGGCCGCGTCGGCAAGGACGGGGTATTTCAAGCGTCGACTATCATGGCCAAGCATGCCGAAGAGTACAGCCCGCATGAGGGCAGTCAGGGCGCGCCGAACAGTTTTGTCCCGGCTAAGGAATACACAGCTAAGTGACCGCAACCATCGGCTATATTAGTGTCCTGATCGCCCTGGTGGCTGCCGCCGCCGGAATCGTCGCGCCGATACTTTCTTCGCGCGGCCGTCACGCAAGGTATTCGTCTGTCATTGGTCGCGCCATTTCGGTGCAGTTCGTTTTTGTGACAGTCGCTGCCTCGGCATTGATTTATGCCTTGATCTCGGCGGATTTTTCCGTTCGCTATGTTGCGTTCAACACCACTCGGGCTACGCCGATTTATTACCGCGTGACCGGGTTATGGGGCGCGTTAGAGGGTTCTCTGCTGCTTTGGGAATGGATTTTGATAATTTTTTCCGGTCTGGTTGCATGGATATATCGCGGCCGTCACAAGGAGACCCTGCCATGGGTGCTTATGGTCTTCTCAATTGTCTCTTTCTTCTTCCTGGCTGTCATCGCCTTCGTTTCAAATCCGTTCGAACCCCTTTCTCCAGTGCCGCCCGATGGGCGCGGTTTGAATCCGCTCCTGGAAGACGCCAACATGATGACTCACCCGCCGCTGCTCTACACCGGGTTCGTCGGCCTGACGGTGCCTTTCGCCTTTGCTATAGCCGCGCTGATCGTCGGTAAATTGGACGAAGCATGGATCACCACAACCCGCCGCTGGACCATCATCGCGTGGTTCTTTCTGACCGCCGGAAATCTGGTTGGCGCGTGGTGGTCCTACCATGTCTTGGGTTGGGGCGGTTATTGGGCATGGGACCCGGTCGAGAATGCCGCGTTCATGCCCTGGTTGCCGGCCACGGCATTCTTACATTCGATTCAGGTTCAGGAGCGGCGCCGGATGCTGAAAGTGTGGAATCTTTCTTTGATCATCATCGCCTTCAGCCTGACAATCTTCGGAACATTTCTCACCCGCTCCGGAATTCTTTCATCGATCCACGCGTTCTCTTCCGGACCGGTTGGAATTTTTTTCTTGGGCTTTCTCGCCTTTGTTTTATTAGCTTCGTTCGGATTGCTCGCCTACCGCTCTGATATGTTGAAAGAGCAGCCTGAACTGGACTCGATGGTCAGCCGGGAATCGGCATTCCTGTTAAACAACATCGTGCTGGTCTCCGCTCTCTTTACGATCTTTCTTGGCACCATCTTTCCGCTGTTATCCGAAGCGCTTGCCGGGGTGCAAGTCAGCGTCGGCGCGCCCTATTTCAATTCAGTTACGGTCCCTCTTTTTCTCTTCTTGGTATTTCTCATGGGCGTCGGTCCGATCATCGCCTGGCGACGGGCTTCCTGGGACAATTTAAAGCGCAATTTTCTCTGGCCGGCAATCGGCTCGCTGATCTTCGCTTTGTTTTTGTTCGTCTGGAAGGTGAAAGATTTCCTTCCGCTGCTCGGCTTTACCTTGCTCGCCTTCGTTGTCATGACGATTGTTTATGACACTGCTCTCGCCTTACGGGCGCGGCGCCGGCTTGCCAATGAAGGCATCATCCGCGGCCTGATTACACTCACACGGCGCAATCAAAGACGCTATGGCGGCTTAGTTGTACATTTGGGCGTGGTGTTAATCATCATGGGCATTGCCGGTTCCATGACCTACAGCAGAGAACGCGAAGCAACGCTTGGGCTTAATGAAAGTCTTTCGATCGGAAATTATCAGATTCGTTTTGAGGGGCTGCGCGGCGCGCAACAGCCGACCCACTATCGCGTCGAAGGCGCCTTTCGAGTGCTGAAGCAAGGCTCCGAAATCGGACTGTTAGCCCCGGCGCTCAAGTTTTTCCCGAGCCAGCAATCGCCGATCGGACGGGCAGTGCATCGCAGCAGCCCCAGTGAGGATATCTATTTGATCTTATCCGGTTTCAGCGACCTCGATAAAAACCAAGCGACCTTGAAAGTGTTGGTGCGACCGTTGGTCGTGTGGATGTGGATCGGCGGTTTCGTGATCGCCTTTGGGACGTTGGTTACGATCTGGCCGATGTGCAAAGTCGCTTCAACTGAGGTATGAGCTGGCTTCGTATTCTTAAGTTTGCCTAACTGTGAAAGCTACTGCGCCAGTCACGGGAGTGCAGTTATTGCCGCCCGATTTTTTTGTCCCTGCCTCCTCTGGTCGGAAAACTTTACGCTACCTGGATGAAGCGAATGTCTGAGCAGTTTCGAAGAAAGAACACTTTTTTGCAAACCCTTTGCCCTTGCACGTGCAACGAGGTCGATTAGATGCCCTGGCGCCGAGTCGCTCTTACTTTATTGATCGTTGCGCCAATTTTGGCCTTGCTGGCGTTCGGATTCAGCCGTGATGCGCGCTACATTACCTCGCCGTTGCTGGCCAAGCCGGCAACGCCGTTTTCCATCGAGCTTTTCAACGGCGGCAAGCTTCGGCTAGAAGATCTGCGTGGCAAAGCCATATTTCTTAATTTTTGGGCTTCCTGGTGCCCGCCGTGCCGCGCCGAAGCGCGAGACCTCGAAGCAGCTTGGCAAAAACTGAAAGACAAGAACGTGATTTTTATCGGAGTTGCGCTCCAGGACACCGATCAGGCATCACTCGAATTTCTTAAGGAGTTCGAGGTGACGTATCCCAACGGCAAGGATGAGTCCGGCAAGATCGCTATCGATTACGGTGTCTGGGGGATTCCGGAAAGTTTTTTCATCGATCCCCAAGGCCGGATCACCTACAAACACGTCGGCGCTATCCGTGCCGTCATGGTGACGGAGAAGCTGATCGAAGCGCAACAGGGCCTGGTCAGCGCTAAGGAAGGAAGAGGCGAGTTTCAATCCGTTCGTTAGAACAATGACTGTTCTCATTATTGTCATTTTATTGAATTTTTTTGGTGGCCGGCTCGAAGCGGCGCCGGCGCCGGACATCGAGGAAGAGACTCGGGCGGTTTCTGCCGAACTACGCTGCGTGGTTTGCCAAAATCTCTCGGTGGCTGACTCGCCTTCCGAAATGGCGCAGCAGATGCGGGCTAGTGTTCGCGAGCAGCTGCAGGCCGGCAAGTCTCCGCAGGAGATCAAAGATTTCTTTGTGTCGAAATACGGCGAGTGGGTGCTGTTGAAGCCGACTGACACCGGTTTCAATCGACTTCTATGGTGGCTACCGCTGACCGTCCTGATCATCGGAGTGATTGCCGCTCTGTTGCTGGCGCGCCGCTGGGCTGCAAGAAAGGCGAACCGCGTTGCTTCTGAGATTGATCCTAGGTTTGCCGCCAGGTTAGGCGAAGGAATCAATGTCAAAAATGTTGGAGTGCCGGATGTCGACGATACTACTACAAGGGCGCAGTTGGCGGGTGAAAACATCCGGCTGGCCGACGAGTTAACGGAACTGGAATTCGATTTTGAATCCGGCAAACTTTCACAAGCCGATTACAGCGCTTTAAGAAGCGAGGTGGAGGGCAAGCAAGCACTGGTTCTACAACAGCTAAGCGCACTGCCACCGGAACTTGCGGTCAAAGCACCAGTGAAAGATAAGCCAGCCCGGCGGCCAGAGAGCCCAAGCCGAAGTCGTTTTCGCCGCTGGCAATTGGCTACAGGTGGAGCCTTTCTTCTTTTCTTCGGTCTAGCCCTCGGCGTATTGTTGACGCAGTCCTTACGCCCGCGCACCTCTGAGCAGGATTCGATGACCGGAGATTTTCTCACCGGCACAATGCCTGCCGATGCCGCGACGCGTTCCGCTCTAGAAGAGGGTAAGAGAGCATTTGCGAAACAGGATTTTCCCAAAGCTATCGAATCATTCAAGAAAGTTTTGGAGGCCGATCCTAACCAGCCTGAGGCGCACAGCTACATGGGCATGATACTCATTCAGGCGGGTCATGCCGATGGCGCGATGATGGCTTTCGATCGAGCTCTAGCGCAAGCGCCGAATTATCCTATGGCGCTCTGGGGCAAAGGAATGATCCTGTATCGCGAGAAGAAGGATTACGCCGCGGCGCGCGTGGTGTTACAACAGCTATTGCAGCTCATTCCGCCGGGCGAGGACAGAGCCGAGATAGAAAAAATCATCTCATCCTTTCCCCCGCCGGGTAGCGATGCCGGGCAAGTCCCCGCTTCGCCTTCGCCGGCCTCGAAGCAAACCGTCAGCGGCAAAATCACTCTCGGCCCAAAGGTGAAAGGCATGAACAGCAAGGCGACCTTGTTCATCATCGCAAGGCCCGCCGGTTCGGGAGGAGGACCGCCGCTCGCGGTCAAGAAAATCGATCAGCCGGTTTTTCCGTTGTCGTATGTCATTGGCGCCGAGAACGTCATGATGCAGGGAACCCCGTTCACCGGCAAAATCAATTTAAGCGTCCGCTTAGACCAGGATGGCAATCCGACAACGCGGACAGCAGGAGATTTGACGGGAAATTACCAGGCGCCGATCGACATCGGCGCCAGGAACATTGACATCGTTATCGATCAAGCTCAGTAGGATAAAGGCGGTTCCAATTGTTCCAGCCGTTCCAACGGTTCCCCATTGTTCACAGTTAACTTTGGCGAGTGATAGGTGACGCCACGAGCAACCCTATCAGATTACTTAAAGCATGAGCCTTCAGCTTTCTAAAAAGACTGAATACTGAAACTATTAGAATTACTTGAACTGTATTTAGGCTAAGGTACCAGCACCTGCTTCATACGCGCGACGAAAGCGGGCTCGATTTTGTACAGTCCCTGAACAATTGCTTCAACTTCCGCGCCTGAGATAGGATCGATATCAAGGTTAGCCTTTTTCGCTCGGCCAACAGCTCTGGATCCTTCAGTGTATCGGCAAAGGCCTTGCGGAGTAGTTGGACACGATTCTTCGGTGTACCTGGGGACAGAAAATTGGGTCTGGTGATCACCGCCGTATCTTGAATGCCGTATTTGATCAACTTTCGAGCTTCGTCGGTTTTGACGTAATCGCCTAGTAGCGGCACACCGGGCAGCTCGGGATGTTTTTTCGACATGTTCTGCACCACCACATTCACCTCGCCTGAGTCGATCCCTTTTCGCCAGGTTGTTTTAAGCGACTCCCAACCTAAACAGCCTCCCGCCAGTTCACTGCTTTCGGTCACCAGTCGGATGTCTGCGGTACCCTTATAACCATCGATGACACGGATGGGCAGCCCGAGAGCCGCGTGCAATATTCGAGGAATATCAGATGCGGTCCCGCCCGGCCCGACCCGCCGAACTTGATCGGGTCCTTGGCAGCAAACCACTGCTCCATTGAGGTGACACCGCTCACCATGGTAATGGCGCATGCTGGATGATCGGGCCCGTCACTCCGAGAAACTCAAATTTTTTGCCGTCAAATTCGATTCCCTTGGCCCCATAAGCTGTTGAAGAAACAGCCCTCCGGCATTGTTGCCGATGATCAGTCCGTCCGGCTTGCCCTGCTGGTACATGAAGTTGGCGTGAATGATACCGCCGGTGCCGGTCATGTTTTCAACGATGACAGCCGGAAGCGAGGAATACCGGGCGATCGTTCTAGAATAGGTGTCGTATCCTCCGCCGGCGGAGAAAGCGACGATCAGGCGAATAGTCTCACCCTTGTAGAAATTATCATCGGCAGAAGCGTTAGCCGGTCTTCAAGCTAAACATCAGCGTCCAAATGAACGCCATGCAAAAAAATATCGATTGAACCATTGGATCCCCAGGCTTGATTGTTGGTGGAAGTCGCTCAGAGTGATGCGTATATATCTCGCGGGGAGTCCAGCGAAAGTCGATCAGCCCTTTTTGCCGCTTGATCTCTAACTCTGCTGATAGTTCTTATAGATCGCGTCGGTTTTCGCCGCCATGATGAAGTCGTTTTTGTGTAGATTGCGAATTTTGTGCGTCCACCAGGTCACCCCCACTTTGCCCCATTCCGTGGTGATACGCGGATGATGGCCCTCTTCCTCCGCGGCTGCTCCCACGGCATCGGTGAAGGCCAACGCGTCTTTGAAATTCTTGAATTTGAACTGCCGGTCCAACTTGGGAATATTGTCTTCAGTGATGATTTGCCAATCAGGCACTCTGGGCTGGAGCTCTTCTATCTCACCGGCCGTGACAGGTGGCGCGCCGACGCGACACGCTTCGCATTTCTGCTCTGTTAGATTTTCCATATCGATCCTCCGCTGACAATCACAAATGCGGCATGACTTCAGCCGCGA
>JAICEJ010000079.1 GCA_025924215.1 Candidatus Binatia bacterium | reverse complement strand
TAGATGGGTTGCTCCGGTGGTGCGCCGCAATGTTGTGAGTTTTGCCCGACGCTTCATCGCTGAAGAGAAGGCTGACGAACTGATTCCAATTCTTTCCGCGCTCAGAGCAGAACCGGCCGCTTTTACCCTGGACGTGGTCGGCGAAGCCACAGTCAGCGATGCCGAAGCCGTTGCGATGCAGAACCGCTATCTGAATTTGCTCCGCAGTCTGTCCGCAGTAGCGGCGGCATGGCCGTCACGGCCGCAAATCGATGAGTCCCCGTCTGGAGCGATTCCCCGGGTCAACCTTTCGGTCAAGCTTTCTTCATTGTGCGCACGCTTCGATCCGCTCGATCCCGAGACTGAAGCCATCGTGCGCCAGCGGTTACGTTCGATCCTGCGCGAAGCAGCGTGGTTCGATGCCGCCATAACCATCGATATGGAACAGTACGCGTTCAAGCCGCTTACGTTTCAAATATTCCGGGCGCTCCTTGAAGAGGAAGAGTTTGCAGCGTCGCCCCGAGTGGGGTTGGCGGTTCAAGCTTATTTGCGCGACACCGGGAGCGATTTGGCCGATTTGATTGGCTGGGCCAAACAGCGCGGCCGGCGCATCGGCATTCGACTGGTTAAAGGAGCCTACTGGGACAGCGAGGTAGCATGGGCGCAGCAGAAAAATTGGCCCGTTCCGGTATTTTTGGACAAGGCGGAAACTGATGCCAGCTACGAACGGCTTAGCCGCCTGTTGCTGGAAAGCCATGACGTCGTCGATGCTGCTTTCGGCAGCCACAACCTGCGTAGTCTCGCCCATGCGATTGTCACAGCCAAGGATCTAGGGGTGCCGGCCAATGGCTATGAAATCCAAATGCTCTACGGCATGGCCGAACCGTTTCGCCGGGCGATCATCGAAAATGGGCAGAGGGTTCGTGTCTATCTTCCAGTGGGCGAGTTGCTTCCGGGAATGTCCTATCTGATCCGCCGCCTGATGGAGAACACTTCGAATACTTCTTTCTTACGGCAGACCTACGCCGATAAGAAGGATATTGAGTCTCTGATCGCCACACCGATGACGCCGGCCCGCAGCGTTTCGAGTCATCCGCAATCGCCTCATCCGGGCCAAACTTCGCCTTTCCGGAATGAGCCGGCCATCGATTTTGCGCGGCCGGAGAACCGGGCTCAATTTTACAGCGCGCTGCAGGACACCAGCGCGCGAATCAAACGACAGACGAAGGCGGCACGCAGTAGTGAGTGGTTAGAGTCGCTAAACCCGGCCAACCCTAAGGAACTTGTTGGCCGAGTAAAGATAGCGAGCACAGAAGAGGCCGACGAGGCTATCGATGCGGCCACCGGCTTTTTCCCGAAGTGGCGCGCGACGCCTGCCACAAAACGCGCCGAGATTCTTCTGCGCGCGGCGGAAATCATGCGGCGCAAACGTTTGGAGCTCGCGTCGTGGGAAGTCTTGGAGGTCGGTAAGGGCTGGCGTGAAGCAGACGGTGATGTCATCGAAGCGATCGATTATCTTGAATATTATGCCCGCGAGATGCTCCGGCTGGCCCAACCGCGGATAACGCAACATCTCGCTGGCGAGAGCAATGTCTATCTTTACGAGCCCAGAGGCATCGGCGCGATCATTGCGCCTTGGAATTTTCCTTTGGCCATTCTCACCGGCATGACCGCCGCTGCGCTGGTGACCGGGAACTGCGCGATCATGAAGCCAGCCGAGCAATCACCGCTAATGGCCGCTCATCTGCTCGATATTTTACGTGAAGCGGGATTGCCCCGGCCGGCGTGTCACTTGCTTCAAGGCGGCGGCGCTCTGGGAGCGCATCTCGTGCGCCAGCAGAGTATTCACGCCATTGCTTTTACCGGCTCGCGGGAAGTGGGGCTGGAGATATTAAAGCAGGCCTATACCACTCAAGCTGGCCAAACGCATGTCAAGCGAGTGGTATGCGAGATGGGCGGCAAGAACGCCGTGATCGTCGATAACGACGCCGATCTCGACGAGGCCGTTGTTCACATTATCGACTCGGCGTTCGGCTATCAGGGCCAGAAATGCTCGGCCGCATCGCGGATTATTCTGCTCAACGAGGTACATGATCGGTTGCTGTCGCGGATCATCGAAGCGGTGAAAAGCCTCAAGATCGGCCCACCGGCAGACCCGCGCAATTTTATCGGACCGGTGATCGATGCTGAGGCCAAAGAACGAATTGAGAATTACATTGACGTCGGTATCAAGGAGGCGCAATGCGCGCTCCACATGGCCGCGCCGCAAAGAGGCTTCTTTGTTGGCCCGGCAATTTTTAGCGAAGTCGCGCCGCAGAGTCGGTTAGCTCAGGAGGAGATTTTTGGTCCGGTGCTCTCGATCATCAGAGCACGGGACTTCGAGGACGCGCTGGAGATTGCCAACCGCTCCTCTTTCGCCCTGACCGGTGGGGTATTTTCCCGCTCCCCGGCGCATATTGAACTGGCGCGCAAGGAATTCCGGGTGGGCAATTTATACGTCAATCGCGGCATCACCGGCGCTGTGGTGGAGCGCCAACCGTTCGGCGGACTCAAGCTGTCCGGTATCGGATCGAAAGCAGGCGGGCCGGATTATCTGCTGCAGTTTCTCGAGCCAAGGACCATTTCCGAGAACACGCTGCGCCATGGTTTTGTGCCGCCAGCAAACGGACTCTAAATCGTTCAAGCGGTTCAAGTCGCTCAAATGGTTCAAGTCGTCAGACCTGCCGACAATTTATGCGAAACCGTCCAGACTCAGTCGCCCGACGGATGAAAGCCGTGCTTAACGACAAAACAACGGGTCAAGTCGCCAAGTCAGACTACCGGGCGCCGTGGTGGTTGCCGGGCGGTCACTTGCAGACCCTCTATGCTTACTTTCTCAAGCGCGAGACGCCTCTCTGCTTGCGGCGCGAACGTTGGGAAACTCCCGATCACGATTTTATCGATCTCGATTGGCTCGATTCCAGCGATGGCAGCGCAAATCTGCTAGTGCTTTTTCATGGGCTGGAAGGCTGTTCCAGCAGTCACTACGCTCAAAGCTTGATGAACTATGCAGGGCGCCGAAGTTGGCGAGGCGTGATATCGCATTTTCGCGGCTGCAGTGGCGAACACAACCGCCTGGTGCGCGCCTATCATTCAGGCGATTCGAGTGAGATCGACTGGATTCTTCGGCGGCTGAAGGAGAACAATTCAAGAGCGAAAATATACGCCGTCGGTGTGTCCCTCGGCGGCAATGTGCTGCTCAAGTGGCTCGGCGAGCAGGGCGGGCGTGCGCTTGAGATTATCGAGAAAGCGGCGGCTGTTTCAGCTCCGATAGATCTGGCAGCCGCTGCCGGTGTGTTGGATCGCGGTTGTCGTAAACTGATCTACACGCGCTATTTTCTCAGAACGCTCAAGCAGAAGTCACTTTACAAAATTGGCAAGCACCAGTTACAAATCGATCTGCGCCAGATGCGGGCGGCATCAACATTTCGTCAGCTTGACGATCTTTTTACCGCTCCGGTGCACGGCTTCGACAGCGCCGAAGACTACTGGGACAAGTCGAGCAGCAAACGGCGCCTTTCACGGATCCGGGTTCCGACTCTGCTGCTCAATGCGCGCAACGATCCGTTTCTCCCGGCTGCTGCATTGCCGCACTCCAGAGAAGTTTCCCCATACGTCGTTCTGGAATACCCGGATTCCGGCGGTCACGTTGGATTCGTATCCGGAAGATTTCCCGGCGATCTCGATTGGCTACCGCAACGAATTTTCAGTTTCTTCCAGTCTGGAGAGTAGTTGCTGCGCCTCTCGTCGGATGTGTAGCTGAATTCACGGGGTAAAAACTTCATTGGCCGAGGAGAAGCTTGTTCCTGGCTTAGGTCCGCCAGAGATGACGTAGATCGATTCTCTCCAGGCTACAGCGCCAAGGCCGTGCCGCGCGGTCGGCATGTCCACCCAGCTCTGCCATTGGTTATTCACCGGGTCGAAGGACTCGACCCGGTTCTGTGTCTTGCGGTCATACTCGCCGCCGAAGATAAAGATTCTGCCGTTGAGAGTAGCTGCCGCAATCCCGCTTCTGATGCTCGGGATCGCCGGGCGAATGCTCCAACGATCGGTTGCCGGATCGTATTCTTCATGAACACCGATGCTGCGATCGTGATCGCCGTTGATGCGACCTGCTATTGCATGAAGTTTTTCATTGGTAACAGCGATGGCGTGATGGTCTCGGGGAGTTGGCATCGGTGCATGATGGGTCCAGCGATCTCTAGGCGGATCATAGGCTTGATTGGCAGCAGTGTTCTTTCGGTCCGGGCCTACGCCTCCCACCGCGAAAATCTTTCCTGCGATTACGCCGCCCGCAAGCGCGCCACGGGCCGCAGGCATCGGCTTTTTTGCCGTCCAACGATCGACGGCGGGATCGTACTCGTAAACTGTGTCGACCGGACCCGTGCCTGAGATATAGCCGCCGATAATGTAGAGCTTTCCGTTAACCGCGGCGGCAGCGGTATGGTGTAGCCGTTTGGGCAGCGAGGCGCGCCGCTGCCAGCGATCTTTTCGTGGATCGTATGCTTCAACCAAGTCGCCATTCTTGCCGTAGCCGCCGATCACGTAAATTTTCCCGCCGATCTCGGCGGCGGCGACTTCCGTGCGAGATGAAGGTAATGGCGCGCGAATTTGCCAATTGCCTGGCGGGCCTGCGCCGGCTAGGGAACAAAAAAAACAAGACGATAAAAGCAACCCAGTCGCTACCGCTCTGGCGAGGATCACGCAACCTGCTTTCTAAATACCGATTGCGCTAGTAATTTGGCTGGACGTGAAATGTTGCCGATAGAGCGTAACACAGATGATAAAACTTTAGGCGGGATTATCCGATTGATACGGATTCTCCAAAGCGTGCCGTTCCATCAGAGCGTGCAAATCGACCATGGTAAAACCGCAGTATTTTGGATCATAGCCGAGCTTAGTTGCAGTCAATCCTTGTTCCAGGATGCGCTGCAGGATCATCCGGTTTAGCGGCCCATGGCCCATGTGCTCTTCATGCTGTACCAGATCGGCTTCAGCGTGCGCGGTAAAATAAATCGCCTGCCGTTGGCTCAGGCCGTAATGCGATACCAAGGCCTCGCCCCACTGCTTGGCCCAGTGTCCGAGCGTTTCTTCATATACGTGGGCGCCCCACAGCTCGATAATCGAGCCATCCTGAAATACGCGCCGTGAATAATCGCTGATCGCCCGCCCGGGGGCCGACGCTGGTTGCTCGAAGAGCTCTTCTTTGGACAGCCCTAGCGCGTTGGCTGTTTCAAGCAGAATCAGTGTGTGGCCCGGGGGTTTGGGAGAAACTAACTCTTCGGCGATTTTATCTGTAAAGGCCGGCAACAAATCATAATTGCGGACAAAAAAAGGTAAGTGGACGTAATACGAGACCGCGTTCAAAGCCACCACTTCGATTGAGAAGAGCCCCCAATCTTTGAAAAACCGCCGTAAACAGGCCAATGGCAAAGTGCCATCGCGCAGTTGGCTCATGAAAGGACCTTGATTGATCTTGCGATCCCAGTGCTCGTACAGTTCCTTATACAAGTTGTCGACATAAATTTTAGCTTCTTGGGATTCCATACAGTTTACGTTCGACGGTCAGCCGACCAAGATTTTCCTGGGAGAAGAAGCCTTTACAGCGGCGGAATTTCCTGTAAGTTAAAACCCAAAACGCGCCTGCTGTCAATTAGCACGCGCGCGATTTGCGGAGGAACTAACTAATGGAAGCTCTGAAAGCGGAAGAGTTTCTTGCCGAGTTAATCAGTTGCCGGGAGGCGTTCTGGGAGAAGATGAATGCCGAACGGAAGAGCTATGGCGCGGAAAAACCGCTTAGCCCAGCGATTGTGTTGCGGCGCCTGCAGTTCGGCGTGGTCATGGAGCGCAAGGCGGCCGAAGTCACTGCCCGCTGGGTTGGAGAAATCCCCGATCTGGATCTGCAACAGCCCATGTCCGAGTATGTGGTCAATGAATTGAAACACACGTCCATCCTGCGCAAAAGAATTGCTGAATTGAATGGCGATCCTGACGCGCTTTGGAATCAGCCACTTAAAGAACTAAAAGAACTGTGGGATTATCATGCTTCGTTAGAGTCGCTTTGTGAGTTGATCGCCAGTGTTCAATTCGGTCACGAGGAGTTTTTCCCGAGAACATCAAAATCGTTTATCGCACGGGTCCAATCCATCGACCCGCAGACCGCATCGGTTTACCGCGATACCTTACTTGCCGACGAAGCAGGGCATGAGTGGATTGCCCCTGAAATCCTCAGACGTTATGCCACAGACGCCAAAACTCAAAAGAAATGTTTAGAAGCTTTAAAGAGAGGCTGCGAACTGTTTGGTAAAGCGATTCAAAGTTTCAATCAAAGCTTGCCGGCGTGAGATAACAGCCCCTAAGATTTGCTCATCGAGAATTGGGGAGGTGGTTTAATGCTTCGGCTCAATTCTCTTGCCGTAAGTTACTTCACCTTTATCTACTCGCAAAGAGAACCCGCAATCAGGATTGGTACAGGCCCAGGCTTTAAACATCACCGAAGCACCATCCTGCCCGTAGTCGGATAACGGGATTAAAATCCCGTTGTTGCATTTTTGGCATTTCGGCAGGTCCATCTCCACTCCTCCTTTTGAGACACAAACAACTACTGCCTTATAGATAAAAGTCTAGTAGACAAGAACGTTGAAAGCAATAAGCTTTCTCAGCAGGGCAGCCACGTGGGGGTGGTCAGATGAAGGTTCGCAAAGAACAAAAAAGGGGGTAGCCGATCCTTCGGCTACCCCCTTAAAGAACTGCCGATAAACGAAGCTAAGGTTGTTTCTTTTCGGCCTTTGTGCTGGACTTTCTCTCTTCTGATTTGCTCATGCCCTTGGACTCCGCTTTCACCGAGCTGGCAACCATCTTGCCGTCTTTGTCGGTGTAGGTGACTCGGACCGTGTCGCCGATCTTTACCTTATCCAGCGCGTTCTTGGCTGATTTTGACTCAGCCATAAAATCGAGGTTCTTATCCTTCGCCTTGACAGTCAGCTGACCGGACTTGGCATCCACCGAAGTGACCTCGCCGGTTGCTGTGCCCGATTTCGCCTTTGTCGACTTCTCCATTCTTGGAGAATCCGCCGGCGACTTGCCCATTTTTTCGGCTTTCGTGTCTTGAGCAGTGGCGACCCCACCAAAGAATAAGGCAGTGACAGCGACTACAACCAATTTAAATATTTGTTTTCTCATATGTTCTCCTCCTTTATGTGATTAGACGTGCCGATTGATATTCGCTTCAGTCAAATTTGATATTTGCATTGCACGACCATATCTTTGATCGCAGCTGAATGGTTGAAGCTGCGATCTAGACACGCCACGAATCTCATATCCCGTAAAAACGCTGGGCATTATCGGCCAGCAGCTTTTGCCGCGCGACTTTAGAAATATCATCGCGGTTTTTTAGAAAACCGGCGGTCCCTTCGGTGCGATCGGCGTGGGGATAATCGGAAGAAAACATAAGTAAGTCTTCGCCAAGATCGTCTAAAACCCGGGGCAGAAAGGGCTCGTTACCCTCACAGCCGAAGAATATCCGTCCAGATTTCAAGTATTCGCTCGGTGGATGGCTTATCAGGTCCCGCGCGCCGTAGCGCGGGTTTTCAAAGTGATCATCCATGCGCTCGACATGGGCAGGCACCCAGCTGATGCCGCCTTCAAGAAACGCGAACTTGATTTTTTTGAAGCGGTCCAGCAAACCCGAACAAAACACGCTGGTAAGGCCCGCCATGATTGGGAAAATACCCGCCAGTACACGGTTGGGAAAATGATGCTCAAAGAGCTTGTCGACCACTGGAAATTGAAGGCTGAAGTGAACGGCGATGGGTAGGTCCAGGCGGTCCGCTTCGGCAAAGAATGGGTCGTGGTCCGGATGGTCCAGCCGTTTGCTGCCGGCAGTGCCGTTGATCATCACAGCGGTCATGCCAAGATCTTTGATGCGCGATAACTCTTTTGCCGCGCCCTGAGCATCCTGTAGAGAAACCACGCCGATCCCTTTCAACCGATCCGGCGCCTTCCGGCAAGCCTGCGCCAGCCAAGTGTTGTAGGCACGGCACACCCCCATCGCTAGTATGCCGTCGGCCAATGCATTGATGTGGAGCAAAAAACTCGGGTAGAGGTATTGGATGTCGATACCCTCTTTGTCCAAGTCATCGAGCCGTTCCTTTATGTTAGTTAATGTCTGGCTGCCGGCTGAAGCGCGGCGCGCCGACTGGATCTTTTTTCCGGGAGGCGCTGCGGTGCCCGGAGCGCCGGCTCCCTTGATCGATGGTCGCTTGTATGATGTCTGCCCGTCGACCACCCAGAAATTGTGGCCGTCTTCGTCGCTCAGAAGGCGAGGCCGGTAGTTTAGCAGGTCGGGCTCCATGTATCTTTCGAAAATCTCTTCGATCTCGAAAAAATGCCCATCAGCGTCGATAATCATAATCTATCCTCCGCCGGCGATACTGCCATGTGAAATGATGCGATGCTTTTCGCAGGCCTGGCGTGTCGTTCAATAGAGGTGTCTTCCTTCCTTTTGAACTGTTAACTGTGCAATGCAACCAAGGAGCTATTGTCGGCGCATAGACACTTTCTCGGGATTTAGCCCTGCCGACCATGGATAGGCACGTTGGCTGTGTGTGATTCGACATCTGACCATCAGTTCGGCATAGCTCACGCCGACGGCTTTGGTATTGATGATTGGCACACCGAGTTTGGGCGCTAGCTCTTCTGGCGTCACAACGTATGGGTAAATCTTGCCCCCGAGTGGAATAATCGCTTGGGCTCCTTGTTCAACAAGCTCTTGGCCAACGGCGAGGGTCCGTTCAACGATGAGATCGTGATATCCGGACAAGTCACCGGTGTCGTAAAGGTCCACGGTTTTGATGCCGCTTACGAATCGAGTCATGCCGTAGGATTGCACTAATCTCATGGTATGAGGCATATGCGACGGCAGCGGCACGATCAGGCCGAACCGGTCGCAAATCGTCGCTGCAAAATGTAACGACGCGCGCAGCAGTCCAATGACCGGTATGCGCACCGCAAGCCGGCTGGCTTCGACACCGGGATCGAAGGTGTTGCTCTGGATGACCGCATCGAATCGTAGTTGCTCGGCTTCGATGGCTTTTTTGACCAAAGCGGGTGTTTCCAGAATATGGTGCAGGCCGGATAATGCCTTTCCCTGTTCCAGTAGGCTCAGTACTTCACCGCCGCCAAGATCTTCGGGATAGGCGAGCTCAAAGGTGGTTTCGGGCGAGGCATAGCTTTTCAGAAGTCGCTGGATATGAGTCTCAAGCTCGGCGGAGTGACGTTTAAAGGAGTGATTCAGAAACATCATGCGCATGGCTTTCTCCTAAACGAACCTACGGCCAGCGGCATAGAAGGGAGCAATTCCTCAGCACGCCGCTGAAGATTCACTTCTTGGAACCGGCAAGCGAAGCAATAAATCCGTTTTCCTCAAGCTCGCGGATGAAATGATCGTCGACAAAGCGTCGCGCATCGACATTTTTCGCCTCAGGAACTTCCTTGGACATAAAATCAAGCAAAACTTGCAGCGAAGCAACAACCGGATAAGGAACCGGCGGCATACCCGGGCGGGTGAGATCGTAGGTTTCTTCCGCTACCGTGCGATCCGCAATGCCGCTATATTCAGCCTGGACGTTCACCGTGAAATCGCGGTCTGTCCGGTAGCGATGCATCCCCTCAACATAGGCTTTGATGAACTTCCTTGTGATCTCGGGATTTTTCTCGACATAATCGCGGCGCGCGGCAATCCCGCCAAGCGCATAATTAAGGCCATGCTCGGCGAAATCGACTAGGTATTTACAGCCTTTTCGCTGGGCGTCAATCGATTCTGGTGGGGTAATCACTATGGCATCGCATTTTTCGCTGATAAGCGCTGCCATTTGCTGGTTGCCGCCGGCGGGAACAGGTTCCTTCTCAATGCCTTTGATGCCCGCGGCCGCCAATTTTTCGATAATGAAACTCACCAGCGCGTCATTGAGACCGCCATCGCCGACAAAGCCCATCTTTTTGCCGGTGAGCTGCTCGCGGCCAGTTAGACCCGGGCGGCCCATGACGAATTGTTGATTGATGCCGCCGGTCAAAAAGATCAAATCCGCTTCGCCTTTGACATTGGATCTCAACGGTGCCGGCGCTGCCAAATTGCCGAACTGAATTTCCCCGATGGTTAGGCCGCGGACAACTCCTTTGGCGCCGCCCATGATACGAGGTTTGTCAACATGGAGGCCGTGCTTTTTAAATAATCCGGCCTTCCAGGTCACCATCATGGGGCCGGCGCCCTGTCCGATGGTGGCAAATCCCGCATCGATTTTTATCAAGTCCGCCATCCCGCTTGTCCTCCTACTTCCCGGATCACTCCTATCATAGGAGGACATTGATTAGTCAAGTTGGATTGCCGCGCTTACCTACGATCACCACTGGTGCGACTCGATGCCGGACACGAGGTAGGATGGTTTGGTTGCAGCAAATCACATTGACACCCTTTTAGCCTGGGCGTATTATTGAATTCCGTGATGCGCTTTCGCTGAAAGCCATTGCGGTTTTTTATTTCGACGACGAGAACGCAACTTTGACCTTTCTCACGCAGTCATCACACTTCTGAAGCGCACGTTTATGTCAGTAGTGGCGATTATCCCGGCGCGCTATGGTTCCACCCGTCTTCCGGGAAAGCCCTTAGCCTCGATCGGCGGCAAGCCGATGATCCAGCATGTGTACGAAAGCACCTCACAGGCTAAAGAATTGGATCGAGTTGTGGTAGCCACCGATGATCTGCGCATCGAAGAAACCGTAAGAAATTTCGGCGGCGAAGTCGTTATGACCGCCAAGGACCACCCGAGTGGAACGGATCGCCTGGCGGAGGTGGCGCGCAAAGTCAGGGCGGATATGCTGGTCAATGTTCAGGGTGATTTGCCGTTTATTCAGGCAGAAACGATCACCCGCGCGGTTCGGCCGATGAAGCGCGATCGGTCGATTCCCATGGGAACCGTTTGCACCGCAATCTTCGATCAGGACGAGTGGCTCAACCCAAATGTTGTCAAAGTCGTAATCGACCGCAAAGGATTTGCTCTGTATTTTTCCCGGGCTCCGATTCCTTACTCGCGCAACGATGGAATAGATCTCAACGGCGGCAAAGTTCGGCCCAGTGTAAAAAGGCGGTTATGGGGCAACCGCCACCTCGGCTTGTACGTCTACCGGCGTGAGTTTCTACTGAAGTTTGCCCGCTTGCGTCCGACCGCACTGGAGCAGATCGAAAGCTTGGAGCAACTGCGGGCGTTGGCATATGGTTACCGGATTCATGTCGCGGAGGTCGACGAGAGATCAGTAGAAGTAGATACTCCTGAAGATTTGCAGAAAGCGGAGCGCTATCTAAGAGGCCGTACCAAGTGAAAGGAACATCGGCGCCTGTAGGATTGAAGTTCATATTGATGTGGCCGAGCTCGGGAGAGGCCGCAGGAGTCGATTTCTGACGATTGAAGAGCGGAGCATTATCTAGAGATTGTGCCAACTGAAAGGAACCCATGGCGACTGTAAAAACCAAATTCATTTTCGTCACCGGCGGCGTGGTGTCATCGTTGGGCAAAGGATTGGCCTCCGCTTCTATCGGCGCGCTGTTAGAAAGCCGTGGCCTTAAAGTGACGATGTTGAAGATGGACCCTTACATTAATGTGGACCCGGGCACCATGAGTCCATTTCAGCATGGAGAGGTTTTTGTCACCGATGACGGCGCCGAGGCGGACCTCGATCTTGGCCATTACGAGCGTTACGTCTCGACCTTGATGGGGCGCAAGAACAACTGTACTACCGGTCAGATCTACGAGACCGTTATTGCCAAAGAACGCCGCGGCGATTACCTAGGCGGCACCGTTCAAGTCATTCCTCACATAACTGACGAGATCAAACGGCGGATCTTAGCGGCAGCCGAAGGATTCGATATCGCCATCGGCGAGATCGGCGGTACAGTCGGCGATATCGAGGGGTTACCGTTTTTGGAAGCGGTGCGGCAATTTGCCTGGGATTGGGGTCGTGAAAATGTCCTCTATATCCATCTAACCTTGGTTCCGTTCATCACCGGCGGCGGCGAACTGAAGACTAAACCGACACAGCACAGCGTCAAGGAGCTAACCGGTCTCGGCATCCAGCCGGATATCCTGCTCTGCCGGACCGATCGTTTTCTCGATCCGAAGATCAAATCGAAAATCGCACGTTTTTGTAACGTTGCCGAGAACTCGGTGATTACGGCCAAGGATGTGGAATCGATTTACGAAGTGCCGCTGGTTTTTCACGAAGAAGGTCTGGACGAGCGCATCGTCGAGAAGCTCAACATCTGGACCGGGGCCCCTAATCTGAAAAAGTGGGAACACGTCGCTCACGTTTTGAAGAACCCCAAGGCCTCCGTGCGCATTGCGGTCGTCGGCAAATACATGAGCCTCAAAGAGTCTTACAAGAGCCTGCTGGAGGCGCTCGTCCACGGCGGCATCGCCAACGAAGTTCAGGTCGACCTCGATTGCATCGAAGCGGAAAAGATCGAGCAAGAAGGCGTCGATGCCGTTCTCGTTCAAGTCGATGGACTACTGATCCCGGGCGGCTTCGGTGATCGCGGCAGCGAAGGAAAAATCGCTGCGATCCGTTATGCGCGCGAGCACCAGATTCCCTTCTTTGGGATCTGTCTCGGTATGCAGATGGCGGTAGTTGAGTTCGCGCGAAACGTTTGTGGTCTCGATGGAGCCAACTCCAGTGAATTCGATCTGCAGACTGCGCATCCGGTCATCCATCTCATGGAAGAACAGAAAAGCATCGACACCAAAGGGGGCACGATGCGCTTGGGCAATTATCCATGCGTGCTACAAAATGGCACCTTGGCGGCAAGGTTGTACGGTCGGGAGAAAATTTCAGAACGGCACCGTCACCGCTACGAGTTCAACAATACCTACCGCGCCGAGTTCGGCGCTAAAGGCATGGTGTTGAGCGGCTTGTCCCCGGATAGTAACCTGGTTGAAATCATTGAGCTAAAGAACCAACCGTGGTTTCTCGGTTGTCAGTTTCATCCGGAATTTAAGTCGCGCCCGATGGATTGCCACCCGCTGTTTAGAGGTTTCATCCAGGCGGCCGTGGAAAAGCGGCAGGCAATTTCCGAAATCCCGCGCATGAAAGTCGTCCGCACATAACGATCTCTCTGCCATTTTGAATCGAAACTATGAAACTGGTTGAGGTGGGCAATTTCAAAATCGGCGCCGGTCGACCACTTGCGGTCATCGCGGGGCCCTGTGTCATCGAAAGCCAGGAATCCGCGTTACGGCACGCCTCGTTGCTGAAAGAAGCGGCCGATCGCGCAGGTGTTCCTTACATTTTTAAGTCTTCTTATGACAAGGCGAACCGATCTTCAGCGAGTTCATTTCGCGGACCAGGACTGGAGCGGGGATTGGAGATCCTTGCTGAGGTGAAACGCAAAGTTGGTGTGCCCATCCTAACCGATGTTCATGAATCGGCGCAGGTAGTGGCGGTTCAGCAAATTGCTGACGTGTTGCAGATTCCGGCGTTTCTTTGCAGGCAGACGGATTTTGTCGTTGCGGTGGCAAATTCCGGAAAAGTCGTTAACGTCAAAAAAGGCCAATTTCTTGCGCCTTGGGATATCGCCAATGTT
>JAICEJ010000078.1 GCA_025924215.1 Candidatus Binatia bacterium | reverse complement strand
TGCCTGCCATATCATTTACTCCTTTCCAGTCTTCGCTATTCTATCCGGATAAAGAGCGAATCACGTGCCAAGCATTGAAGGGCAAAGGTACAGGCAATGATGCGCATTCACGAAATCATGTCCCAAAGAAGAGAAATAGAATGTCGGATCGAGCCCACAACTGGGACAGAATCTTAAAGTGAATGCGTCAAGACTGCTTAGATGCTGGATCGATCAAGGATCGTTTTGCGTCTTTTCTTCGCATAGAGCTGCAACTCAATTGTTATCCCGACGCGAATGCTGTGCAGCTCGTTGCTTCCTCTTCTATCTCTGACTATGATCTGGCATCTATGGCGCAAACCTTTTTCAAAGTGCTACCTCCGCAAGAAGCGTTACGTTTGCTGGTCCAGGTAGATCCCGTGGGCAAAGAGCATGTTGCGACGGTTACAGCGCGCGGCCGGGTGCTCTGCGAGGATCTTCGTTCTGGGGTTGACTTGCCGCATTTTAGCCGCGCCGCAATGGATGGCTATGCTGTTCGGTCGAAAGATACCTTCGGCGCGAGTCAGGGCCTGCCGGCTTATTTGAAACTGGTCGGGGTTGTTGAAATGGGCAAAGAGGCGATCCAGCCGGTGCAGGCGGGCGAAGCGATTCGCATTTCGACTGGCGGCATGATGCCGCCGGGAAGCGATGCCGTAGTTATGGTCGAGTATACCAACGAAGTTGAAGGCGGCCTGGTGGAGGTTCAGCGCGGTGTGTCGCCGGCGCAGAATGTCATCCAAGTCGGCGATGACATCAAAAAGGGCGAGACCGTTTTTCAATGCGGCCGGCGACTCAAGGCCCATGACATAGGCGCACTGACGGGCATCGGGATGTCATCGGTGCCTGTGTTCAAGCGACCTCGTGTTGCGCTTATTTCCACAGGGGATGAAATCGTCGATGCTGATGTGACGCCGTTGCCAGGACAGGTGCGCAATATCAATCAGCACTCACTGGCCGGTTTGATTGCCGAGTGCGGCGCAGAATTGAAAGATTTGGGAGTCACCCCTGATGATCGGCAGCGGCTCAAAACCGCGTTAACGCAAGCTTTGGACTGGGCCGACCTCGTGCTGTTGTCCGGAGGCAGCTCGATGGGCGCAAAAGATATTGCCCTTGAAACTATTCTTTCGTTTCCGGATTCGGAGTTTATCTTTCACGGCATATCGGTGGCGCCAGGTAAACCGACGATTTTTGCCAAGGCCGCCGGTAAGCCGATCATGGGACTTCCCGGATATCCGGTTTCCGCTTTGGTAATCTTTGATCTTTTCGCCGCGCCTCTGATCCGCAGATTGGGCGGTGAGGTGGTTGCGACACACGCTCGGTTTGCTAGAACAGCCAAAGCAATCTTGAAGACCAACATCGCTTCCCAGGTCGGCCGTGAAGATTACATTCGCGTAGCTCTCGAGCAAGAATCTCAAGGGCTTTTAGCGACTCCGCTACCGAATAAATCCGGCGCGATTTTTACCCTTGTCAAAGCCGACGGCATGGTGCGAATTGATCTCAACCAAGACGGTTTGGAAGCCGGAGAAGAGGTCGAAGTCATTTTGTTCTAGCGCTTCTGACCGCGCCGTTTCTTTTACGAGTTGCGGGTGTCATCGTAAGACTCTTTTCCAAACAGAATTTCTTGCATACGTTAGAGGATTACATTGCCAGGAGAGTAATGGCTCGCAAACGTTATCTTAAGAAAACTCCGTTAAAGGAAGCCAGAGAACTCTTCCTGGCCAAAGTCGAGCCGTCACGCATTAGCAATGAGTTGATTGCGGTAGAGGAGGCGCTCGACCGGGTTACTGCGGCGCCGGTCTTCGCCAAGATTTCCTCGCCGCACTACCATGCTGCCGCCATGGACGGCATCTGCGTGCGCGCCGAAGATACTTTTGGCGCTACTGAATTCAATCCGAAAAAACTCCTTGCCGTGAGCAGCGACTCGCCAGGTCCGGACGCGTTCGCTTACGTCGACACCGGCAACTCGCTGCCAGCATGGGCGAATGCGGTAATCATGATCGAGAAAGTCCGCCAGCGCAAAGATGGATCGTTAGAGATTTTTGAATCTGTCGGCCCCTGGAATCACGTCCGTTTGGTGGGCGAAGATGTGGTGGCGACTGAATTGCTTTTGCCGCGCTATCATCGGCTTCGTCCCTATGATCTTGGCGCTTTGCTGGCCTCCGGGCATACCCGGGTAGAGGTGAAATGCCGGCCCAAGGTCGGGATCATTCCAACCGGTGATGAGTTGATCGCGCCCGGCGAGCAACCCCAGCCTGGAGCCGTTATAGAATTTAATTCAACAGTCCTCGCCGCGTTTGTGCGCGAATGGGGTGCAACGCCGATCAAATATCCTCGCGTTAAGGACCGATCCGAGCTGCTCGAACAAGCTGTGCACCAAGCCGCCGCTGAATGTGATCTGGTGACGATCATCGCCGGTTCTTCCGCGGGGGAACATGACTTGACGGCGGAGGTCGTGGCTGATGCCGGCGAACTCTGGGCGCATGGAATCGATGTCATGCCGGGGAAGCCAGCAGTCCTGGGAGGAGTCGGCGGCAAACCGGTAATCGGCGTTCCGGGCTACCCTGTCTCCGCCATCGTCATCGCACGGGAAATCCTGCGGCCAGCGCTGGAGAAATTTCTTGGAGCCGCGGCGCCATCTTATCCGCGTGTTCATGCGGTGGTGCCGAAAAAGATCGCCTCGCATCTCGGGCTTGAAGAATTCATTCGGGTTTCGGTGGGGCGGGTAGGAAACAAGCTGGTGGCAGTCCCTCTTGCGAGAGGCGCAGGGGTGATTACAACCATGGTTCATGCCGATGGATTATTACGGATTCCGAGTCTCGTCGAAGGATTAAACGAAGGTGAAGAAGTTGAGATCGATTTGCTTCGCCCTCGAGAAGATATCGAAAACACGATTCTCTGCACCGGCAGTCACGATCTCTCTATCGGTGTAATCGAGGATCAACTTAAGCAGCACCATCCGGAACTCAAGATTGCTGCTGCCAATGTTGGCAGCCTTGGCGGTTTGCTTGCGCTGCAGCGCGGCGAGACCCACATAGCCGGCACACATCTGCTCGACCCGGAGACCGGCGTCTACAATGTTGCTGATATCAAACGAACGATTCCTAAACTGCCGGTTACGCTTGTGCACCTTGCGCAGCGCGAACAAGGGATTGTCGTTGCTCGGGGTAATCCTAAATCGATCGGCAGCCTGAGCGATCTCATCTCCGGAATTCGATTCGTCAACCGGCAAGCGGGATCTGGGACTCGCGTGCTGTTAGACTTTGAGCTTAAGAGATTGGGCATCAATCCGAGTTCAATAAATGGCTATGAACGCGAAGAGTTCACGCATATGTCTGTCGGGGTTGCGATCGCCAGCGGTCTGGCGGACGCTGGCCTTGCGGTGCGCGCTGCTGCGCAAGCGTTGGGGCTCGAGTTTATACCGATCGCCAGTGAACAGTACGACTTGCTGTTTTCGCGCCCCTTCTTCGAATCGGACCGCGGCCAGCGGCTGCTGTCGGTGCTTCAATCGGGTGCATTCAAAAACGCTGTGGCCGCTCTGGGCGGATATGATAGTAGCGGTTCCGGTAAGCTACTCTACCAACAATAGCTATGGTGATTTTAGATCGGTCCGCACAAACCGACCGTATGCTGGACCGGTAACCCTCGATTCGTACGGCGTTCACTAAGACGCAATGGCGCTAAAGAGAACGCACTAAATAACTGATCGGCTCTTGAACTATTTCCTCGCTGACGACTCTGCGTCGCGTCGTCGCAGATTGTCCAGATTTGTCCACCCACGCCTCTGCAGTCTTGTTTCTGATCGTAAATCGCTAGCTATTTTAAACACTTAGGCTGCTGACGCAATGGCATTGCCATTGCGTCAGCAGCCGCCGGGAGTTTCTTGAGATTTATGGACCAGAAGTCCGACAGTATTCGTTTACTGACGCTTGATGAGGCTGCGGCACTGCTTCAGGTTTCCAAGCGCACGCTCCACCGGATGATCAAAATTAACGAGCTGCCGGCGTTCAAGGTAGGCGGTCAGTGGCGGGTACGAGAGACTCAACTTAGGCAATGGGTCGAACATCGAGAATCCAGGGGGACCGAGCGAGAAAGAAAAGGCGATTTCGAAGAGAATCGCTAATCTCTCACCCGACCTTTGGATCCTTTTACTCGGACATAGAAATCCAACGAAGATGAATATGTCGTAATCGCGGGAGATATGTCGCTCTCACGTGTCCTGAGACGTGACAGAATCTGTCGGTTGATCTTTGCTTTCAGATAAACGCCGTAAGAATTGACGTGCAGACGTAGCAGAGATGCCCAAACTTAAGAGCTTGGCCAACCCCAGAAGCTTCGCGCGACCGAAACCTTCCGCGCCCCTGCAAGGCTTGTGGGAATTTCTGCCTTCCGGCGAATCATTGCCGGCCACTGTCTGGCAAACCCGGCATCGATTTTTACTGCGACTTACATGGCTTCATGCATTGCTGATCGCAGTGATTGCGGTCGTGTTTGGTGATAGCTGGGAATTTACCTTTGCGGCCCTCGTTCGCGATGGCACAGTGCTCAGGACGACCGCCGAAGCGACAATCGTGGGTGTTTTCGCGAGCGTTGCCGCTCTAACCACCGGCCGTGCTCTTCCGCCTGTAGCGGTTGGTTTTGGCCTTATAAGCGCGTCCGCAATTCTCGTTCATCTCTCAGGTGGCGCCATCGAGTTTCACTTTCACTTTTTTGTTGTGCTTGCTTTCTTGGCGCTATACCAGGATCGAATTTCGTACCTCCTGGTTCTTGTTTATCTGGTGATTTACCACGTCCTTGTCGGTGCGATATGGCCGCACCACGTTTATAACCATCCGGCGGCTTTGGCTGCTCCGTTGAAGTGGGCCGCTATCCATTCTTTTTTTTTCATTGCGGCGGCGGTCGGCAACATGTCCGCGTGGCGCTTTAATCAGAAGGCATTCGCGGAAAGCAGTTTAATCCTCGATTCTGCGGGCGAAGGAATTTTTGGAATTGACCTGCAGCAAAGAATTCTCTTCATGAACTCGGCAGCAGCGGAACTCCTGAATTGTCAAGCGGACGAAGTGCTTGGAAAAACGACGCAGCAGATACTGCGCCACACGCGCGCAGACGGCAGTGAGTTTTCCAACCAGCCCTCGTCGATTGTCGCTGCGTTAAGAGACGGTGCCAAGCACCAGGCAGCCGATGAGCTATTTTGGCGCATTGACGGCACGAGCTTTCCGGTCGAATACAAGTGCGCTCCAATTTTTGAGCGAAACGCGCTGGCGGGAACAATAATAACGTTTAGTGATATCAGCACGCTAAAGCGCCGAGAGGCGGCCTTGCGTGAGAGCGAAGAGCGGTTTCGTCAGATTGCCGAAAACGTCAAAGAGGTTTTTTGGATTACGGACCCGTCGAATAACGAAAAGCTTTACATCAGCCCCGCGTATCGTGAAATTTGGGGACGCGATCCTGCCAAGATCGGCTCTTTATCTCAATCCTGGCTGGGGCTGCTTCATGAAGATGATCGCGCTCGGGTACTTGGGGCGGTGAGCACCAAGCAGTTTACGGGGCAGTACAGCGAGGAGTATCGAATCGTTCGCGATGACGGCTCTGTACGTTGGATCAAGGATCGCGCTTTTCCTGTGCGGGGCGAGTCTGGAGAAGTTTACCGCATGGTCGGGTTAGCGGAAGACGTCACCGAACGTAAGCAGGCCGAACAAGATTTGCTGGACCGGTACACTGAGCTGGCGGTTCTGCACGATGTGAGCCAAGCGATCTTGAGCGCTACAGATCTGGAGCCTGTTTTGGAAAACATTGTCGATCGAGTGCTCGCCACTCTCTCGCTCGACATTGGTAATATTCGCTTGTTTGAGCCTGTCGGCGGTACGCCAATCGGAATTTATCGAGGCTATGGTGATCAAGAGAATACCCGCGTTTACGCCGACATGAAGAACTCGAGAAGCGATGCTCTTTCAATGCGGATCATCGAGTCGGGTAAAAGTCTAGTACTCGAAAATCTCGCAGCAGCGGACGGGCTACTTGCCTTTATAAAGGAACAGGTGTGCTCGGCTGTTGTGGTGCCGATCATCCTGGAACGAGAGACCCTCGGAGTGATGGAGGTGGGAAGCCGCAGGCCGTCCACGTTCACGCCCCAAGACGTTCGTCTGCTGGATGCGATCGGCAACCAAGTGGGCCTCGCCATTCAGAAGGCCCGGCTTCTCCACGAGACGGAGCGGCGCGCCAATGAACAGGGAGCTCTCAATCTTATCGCCAAAGCTATCAGCCAGTCGCTTCATACCGATGAACTGCTGAAGATTGCGTTAGAAAAAGTCTTCGAAGTGACCGGACGCGAGCGCCTATCAATAAGGCTCAAGAATTCCGCTGATAACGGGACGACATTGGCGGCGCACCGGGGGTTTTCGCCGGACGAGACCGAAGAACTGGTTCGGCGGTCAACGGACTCTATCGTACGGGACGTGTTTGCAAGCGGGCAGCCGCTAGTTATTAACAATTCTCCCGCAATCGGGAACTCCGAAGCACTGTCGCCGCAAAAAAATCCGGCCGGCATGATCCCGATAAAAGCTGGCACTCATGTGGTGGGTATCTTGGCGGTGTCTGCTGTCCGGCCGGTTCCTTTCGAACTGCGCGAATTGGAATTACTGGAGGCTATCGGAAACATGATCGGTGTTGCGCTCGAAAAGGCGCGACTGTTCAGTGAAACCGAGGCACGTTATCGAGAACTCAAGACGCTCCATGCGATTAGTGACACTATTCTCGAAAGTCTTGATGTAACAGTCATGATGGAGCGAATCCTTGACAAGGCATTTGAGGTCGGCAGGTTCGATTGCGGCGTGATTCGCCTGCTAGACCGCGACCATAACAGGTTAAGACTGGTGGCCAGCCGTGGACATCGCGACCATGAAGGCATCGTCAACCACTATGAAACCAGTGAGCAAAAGTCCACCGCAAGAATTATTGCCGAGGTAATGGCCAGCAAGCAGACCAAGGTTAAGGACCTGAGTGCATCAGACGGCATGCGCACGTTTAGAAGAGAAGGCGTGTGCACGGTCGTGGCTATTCCGCTCCACACCCAGCACGACGTGCTGGGAATTATTCAGCTCGGTAGCCGGACAGTCAGAGAGTTTCAGGACAATGAGTTACGAGTTTTCGACGCCATCGGCGGCCAGGCTGGAATCGCCATTCAGAAGGCTCGGCTTTACGAAGAAAGCCAACAGGCACAGGCGGCGCTGAGAGAGAAGGCTGCGCAGTTGACTCGCTCCAATATAGATCTTCAGCATTCAACCCAAGAGGTAAAATCGGCGAAAGAGAAACTCGAACGGGTGAACAGTTTGCTAACCGTTCAGGCGGCTGAACTGGCTCGCTCCAATACCGAGTTGGAGCAATTTGCCTATATCGCATCACACGATTTACAAGAGCCGTTAAGAATGGTCGCGAGTTACGTGCAACTGCTTGCCCGGCGCTACAAGGGCAAACTCGACAGCGAGGCCGAAGAATTCATCGGCTTTGCGGTGGATGGGTCCAAGCGAATGCAGGACCTGATCCAGGCTTTGCTTGCTTACTCGCGTATCGGAACCAAGGTTCGCCAGTTTGCGCCGACAAACTGTGAGATTGTTCTTCAAACCGCTCTCAAGAATTTGCAGATCGCCATCGAAGACAGTCAAGCTAGAATAACTCACGACCCTCTGCCGACCGTCATCGGCGATGCCATTCAACTTGGGCAGCTCTTCCAGAATTTGATCGGTAACGCGATTAAATTTCGCGGCGAAAAGCCTCCTTCCGTCCATGTGACGGCGGAGCGGCAGGCTGGCGACTGGCTGTTCTCATTCCGCGACGATGGAATCGGGATCGACTCTCAGTATGCGCAGCGGATCTTCGTGATCTTTCAGCGCTTGCATACTAAGGAGGAATATCCCGGTACAGGAATCGGTCTCGCGCTGTGCAAAAAGATCGTTGAACGACACAACGGGAGAATCTGGGTAGAGTCACAGCCGCACAAGGGCTCGACCTTTCGCTTTACGCTGCCGGGGGAAAATTCCACTGAAGGAGATAAACCCTTATGAGTGTTTACAACGGCTGCATTCAGGTACTGCTGGTGGAAGACAATCCCGGCGATGTCCGACTGACGAAAGAAGCGCTGAAGGAAGGCAAGCTGCTGAATCAACTGACGGTGGTCGGCGATGGAGTGGAGGCGCTCTCATTTCTTCGCAAGCAGGGGATATACGCCGACGCGCCTCAACCGGAACTGATTCTTCTGGATTTGAATTTGCCGAAAAAGGATGGCAGGGAGGTTCTCGCCGAAATCAAAGCCGATCCCAACCTTCGGCGAATTCCTGTTGTTGTACTTACAACATCTTCCTCGGAAGAGGACATACTCAAAATTTACGATTTGCATGCCAACTGCTACATCACCAAACCGGTGGATCTCGAGCAATTTATGGGAGTGGTGAAGTCCATCGAAGATTTCTGGGTGAGCGTCGTCAAATTGCCGTCGCACGAGGCGGCTAAGTGAGCAGCGCGCCTATTCATGTACTGTTGATCGAAGACAATCCGGGCGACGCCCGACTTCTACGCGCGCTCTTGCAAGAGACGGGAAGCTCGCAATTCCAACTGGTTCATGCGGAACGTTTTAGCGACGCCCTAACACGGCTGAGCGAGCGGCGATTTGACGTAGTGTTATTGGATCTTTCGCTTCCCGACGCGCAGGGTATCGAGACGATCAGCCGTTTGGGCGGCCGGGCGGACGGCACGCCGATTGTGATTTTGACCGGTCTCAATGATGAGGAGATTGCCATCAGAGCGCTGCAACAGGGAGCGCAAGATTATCTGGTCAAGGGCCAGGCGGACGGTCAGTTGTTGGCGCGCGCCCTGCGCTACTCGATTGAGCGTCACAAAGCCGAAGAAAGCCTGAAAGCACGAAATCGAGAACTGATGGTGCTGAGGAAAATCAGCGAGGCCATATTGGCATCATTGGACCTCAATTCAGTGCTCGAACACATTCTTGAGCAGGCG
Source organism: Candidatus Binatia bacterium (assembly GCA_025924215.1). Lineage (GTDB taxonomy): Bacteria > Desulfobacterota > Binatia > UBA9968 > UBA9968 > WHTF01. The sequence goes on along the minus strand of JAICEJ010000078.1, from coordinate 5,061 downwards.
ATTTTTATAGGTTCGTTCGACCTGGGAAATATCCGACTGCTTGAATCCAACGGTGATACGCTTCAGGTGGTAGTTGTTCGTGGTTACCAGGACCCGGAAAACGTCGCGAGCCACCGCGCAATCTCCCGCACCAGCGGCGCCGCGCAATCCTCTCATTTCAAGGACCAAGTATTTCAGCAGCCGTGCGTGGAGGAATCGGTGCAAAGCTGCGACGGTTTAAGAACTTTCAAAAAGGAGGGGGTTCAATCGTTCGTCCAGGTGCCGGTTCGCGCCGATGGCGCGGTTCTGGGAATCATTCAACTGGCAACGCGAACGCCGCGCAAGTTCAAAAACGAGGAAGTGAGTCTGTGGGAGACCATCGGCAATCATGTGGGAGTTGCGGTGCAGCGAGCGCAGCTTTATGAAGAGACCAAGCGGCAAGCGCGCGAGCTCGAGAAGGCAAGCAAGCTGCAAGCCGACTTCTCGGCAATGATCGCTCATGATCTGCGGTCCCCGCTTATGAACATTACCGGAGTAACGGAGGTAATGTTGGACGGGATGTTCGGCCCTGTGACCGAGGAGCAAAAAAAGTGGTTGTTACGGGTTCAAGCCAACAGTCACAATCTGATCGACCTAGTGAGCGACTTTCTTGATCTTTCCAAACTCGAGTCTGGCTACGTCAATGTCAGCAAGCAGGTCGTCAGTGTCACCGACCTGGTTCGAAAAAGCATTGAGAGCTTCCAGGTGGTGGCGCAGAACAAAAAAGTGACCGTTGTGGAGGCGATTGATGCGTCGCTACCATCGATTCTTGCCGATCCGCAGCGACTGGAGCAAGTCTTAAGTAATCTAATCAGCAACGCAATCAAATTTACTGGCGATGGCGGAGAGGTAAAGGTCGGGGCAGATTTCGCTAAGACAAGGAGCATTCGGGTTTGGGTTCAGGATAGCGGCGAAGGCATTCCCAGCGAGGAGCTAGGTGAGCTTTTTCAAAAATATCGACAGGGAGGGAATGCCAACAATTCCAATCACAAAGGCACCGGGCTCGGCCTCGTGATCTGTAAAATGATTGTAGAAGCCCACGGCGGGACAATATGGGCCGAGAGCGAACAGGGCCACGGGAGCATCTTTTCTTTCTCGCTGCCGATGGACGCTTAAGCCATCGGGCCTCACATCGATAGTCATACCGGCATCAGGCCATGTTTCTTCCTTGGTCGCTCTTCTCTTTTGTTGCGTAGTATCTCCAGAGAACGAATCAGCCGCTGGCGGGTCTCCGCCGGACGAACGGCTGCGTGCGCAAACTGTTTGGACAAGGCTTCAAAGGGGCCGCTAAAGCGCTCCTGGAACTCGGCGATCTTCTCTCTGCGAGTTTGCTCCGGATCCGCTGATCGTTCGATTTCTCTTTTATAAAGAACGTTGACCGCGCCGCCGCCACCCATCACCGCAAGCTCGACCCCCGGCCAAACGAACAACTGATCGGCGCCCATTTCGCGGGTACAGAGCGCCTGTTTGGCGCCGCCATACCCCTTGCGTAAGACAACAGTGATCTTTGGCACCGTCGCCTCGGCATATGCGTAGAGCATCTTAGCGCCGTGGCGAATGATGCCTTTTTCTTCCTGTTGTCTTCCCGGAAAAAATCCCGGTACGTCCATCAGTGTGATGATAGGAACATTGAAGGCATCGCAGAATCGAATGAAACGAGCGGCTTTATCGGATGCGTCGACATCCAAACTGCCGGCGAGAAACATTGGCTGATTGGCGACGAACCCCACCGGGTGCCCGTCCAACCTGCCGAAGCCGATCACCAGATTGCGCGCGAATTTCGCTTTCAACTCAAGAAAATCATTATCATCGACGATCGCTTTGACGACTTGAAGAATATTGTAGGCGCGGCGCATATCATCTGGGACGATTTGGTTGAGCGAATCGAGGCTGCGCTCCGGATTATCGCTGGTCGATTTGCGCGGCGGCGGCGATTCAAAATTGGCTGGCAAGAAACCTAGCAGCCGGCGAATTGTCGCGAGACATTCTTGATCGCTTTTGGCCACCAGGTCCGCAACGCCTGAGACTTCGGAGTGAATCTTGGCGCCACCTAATTCCTCCATGGTGACGGTCTCGCCTAGGACTTCTTTGATCACCGCCGGACCCGTGATGAACATCTGGCTGGAATTCTGGACCATTAAAACGAAATCCGTAAGCGCCGGCGAATAGGAGCCGACGCCGATACACGGCCCCATGATTGCGGAGATCTGCGGGATGCAGCCTGATGCGATGCTGTTCTCGAAAAAGATCTTGCCAATGGCGGACGTGACCGAAAGTCCCTCCTGAATTCGTGCTCCAGCGGAGTCATTAAGACCGATCAGAGGAACGCCCAGTCTGCGCGCCGTCTGAATCACGTAGGCGATCTTTTCCGCGTGGGCGGTGCCAACACTTCCGGCCATGATGGATCGATCCTGTGAGAAAACATAAACCGGGCGGCCGTCGATCTTTCCGAAACCGGTCACTACGCCGTCGGACGGCTGTTTTCGTTCCGCCATGCCGAACTCTGTACATTGCGTTTCCGCCAGCATGAACTCCTCGACGAACGTGCCAGGATCAAGAAGCGTCTCGACTCGTTCTCGCGCGCTGAGCGTGGCTTCGTCGGGTTGTTTGCCGGCCGCCTTTACAGCGCCTGCGACGGCTTTTTTTTCTAACGCGGTAAGTTTCTTTTCGAGATCATCTCTGGAATTAGCCATAACGGTTCCTGTCACCCGCCGACGATTCCCATTCCCGTGAGCACCGACAGCATCACCGCGGCTGCAATGACGGAGCCGATCTGCCCACCGGCATTGGCGCTCATCGCGTGCATCAAGAGATAATTCTTCTTGTTGTACTTCTGACCTTCCGTTTGGGCTACGCGGGCGGCCATTGGAAATGCTGAAATTCCCGCCGCGCCGATAAGCGGATTGACCTTGCCGCCGGTAAGTACGCACATCATTTTGCCGAAGAGCACCCCAACAACGGTATCCAGGCTGATGGCGATGAGGCCAAGTCCCAATACAAGCAATGTCTCCGCGCGCAGAAATTTATGCGCCTCCATTGTGGCGCCAATCGTAAGACCCAAAAGGAGAGTGATGATATTGGCAATTTCGTTTTCGGAAGCGCTTTTAAGCCGCTCCACGACACCGCTTTCTTTCATGAGATTGCCTAACATGACAGTGCCGATCAAAGGTGTGCCGATGGGCGCAAGGATTGAAGCGAAAATCGTCACAACGATCGGGAAAAGAATCTTAGTGGTCTTTGAAACCGGCTGCCGGCTTACACCCATGACGATTTTTCTTTCTCGATCGGTGGTCAGCAGGCGCATGATCGGCGGTTGGATCAGCGGAACCAAAGACATATAGGAATAAGCAGCGACTGAAACCGCTCCCAATAAATGCGGCGCATATTTGGAGCTGACATAAATCGCAGTGGGGCCGTCGCAGGCGCCGATGATAGCAACGGCTACGGCGTCGAGCTTGTCGAAGCCCACGGCCAGAGCAAGCAGCAGAGTCAAAAAAATCCCGAACTGTCCGGCGGCGCCGAGCAAAATGATTTTCGGATTTTCCAACAGCGGCGAAAAATCCGTCATCGCGCCGATGCCCAAAAAAATGAGCACCGGAAATATCTCCGTCAGGATACCATTCTCGTAGAAGTAGCGGAGGATGCCGTGCTCATCCATCAAACCGGCTAAAGGAATATTCACTAAAATCGCGCCGAAGCCGATGGGGAGAAGGAGAAGAGGCTCATATCCTTTGCTGATTCCAAGATAAAGCAACAGCGAACCAATCAGGATCATGACGACGTGACCTAAAGTCAGATTGCTGATCCCGAGTAAAAGACCTTGCAGGCCGGAAGCAATCGCCGATTCCATCAATCTGTCTAGCCTTTCTTCGGTGCCGTTGCTTCGGGTTTGTACGGAAAAATTTTCCTAAGGAGCAGGATAAGCAAGCTCAGGCACCACAACACCAGCATAGTTCCAGCCATGCCAATGACCGACAGCGTCCATCCGAAAGACCAGATGTCCATCAGTTGATTTCCTCCAAAATTGCGGGGCGTGTATCGGGACGGATTATTCGATTTCAGCGAGCAGTTGATCCGCTTCGACGGCCTGTCCGGCTGACACTTTCATCTCTTTGAGCACTCCGGAGGCTGGCGCAACGACGGGTATTTCCATCTTCATCGCTTCCATCACAAGCACTACCTCGTCTTCATCGACGCGGTCTCCGACGTTTTTTTCCACCTTTAAGATTTTCCCCACCATCGGAGCGGTAATCGGTGTCGCCAAGTCGGTCTCCTTGATTGTTGAAGCAGCTTGAATATTGCCATTTAGTAGAGTTTTAGCGGGATATTGTCAATGCTCCTAATAGCAAAGTTGGCCATCCGCCGATAAAAACGCCGCGCTTGTACCAACTTGTCGAGAACCCGCAATTTTGCTTCTGCCGCATGTAGATTTCTTGCGAAAAATACCGCGGCAGATCAAGTATCTCCGCCTTGCTTTTGCCAATTCGATGCGATAGAAACCGAGCATAGTTTCTGGGAGGGTCTATATGGCTAAACCGGCTGTTCAACAAGATGTTTCGATAGATAACATTCCATATTATGAAAAATGGCAGCTTGGGGAGGGAATCCCCGTTGTCAAAACTTTTTTCGTCCAGGACTTGAGAAAGGTTGAACTAAAACCTTGGGACCGAACTGGAGGCAGCGGTGCATTCATCAACATGGAAGGCGCGGAGGGAACCACCGGCGCCTATGTTTTGGAAATCCCCGCCGGAAAGAGTCTCAACCAGCAGAGGCACCTCTACGAAGACATGCTTTACGTTCTCAAGGGCCGCGGCGCAACTACCATTTGGAATGACAAAGGAGCGAAGCAAACCTTCGAATGGCAAGAGGGCAGTCTTTTCGCATTGCCGCTTAATTCCTGGTACCAGCACTTCAATGGCCAGGGCGACGAGCCAGCGCGGTTTTTCTCGGTCAACAGCATGGCCATCACCTTTAACCTTTTTCATAACGAAGACTTTATCTTCAATACGCCTCGCGATTTCGTCGATCGTTTCGACGGCGATC
>JAICEJ010000077.1 GCA_025924215.1 Candidatus Binatia bacterium | reverse complement strand
CTTCACCAGGTACTTTCCGTGCCCGATCTACTCAAAAATCCGTGCTTGAGAAAAACTCAGTGCGCCTGCCGACGATCTCTTTTTGAAACTGGCGGCCCACTGAAAGGCCTTGACGTTGTTGATAGCGCCGAAAAACTCGGGACTTAACCGCGGCATTCCGGCCTGAATAACTTGTGCGGTTGATTCGATCTTCCTGACCGCTGGTTGGCCTTTGATGGTTGGCATTTACTCGTCTCTAATTTTCATAATGTGGATTCCAAACGGTGCTTCTTGCTTGGCGGCTCTCCCCGCTGCCGCGCATGAAAGATAATCTTCTGCTTGTCCTTGCACCGCGGACAGGCATCAAGCGACGCACTCAATTTATCGTTGGATAGGTCCGGATTGGCGCTCTCGCCGTCGATGAATATGAAAGCTCGGTTGTGCTCGGCCATGGGATACGCAATTAGGGGTCAGTTTCCGCTCAGCCTGTCTCGATCGGTTTTCTAACGCTGTGGTATTTCTGCTCTTCAGGCGTTCCTCCAATGCGTTAATTCGCTTCTCTAGTTCGTCGTTGTGGTTGAGCTACACCGCATACTTCGATGACGTTCAGTCGCTCTGATCCTGATTTGATTGTCTTCGCTCTCAAGCAGCTCCACGAGAGCATCGACCGCCTTGGTGACGGTAGTAGATATCCGCTGCAACAGCCTGGAAGGTATTTGCGGAGCGACCTGATTAGTGAATCAAATTTCTCCCGGTTGATATTGATCGATCTTCTAGAAGATTTCCATCCGTAGTTGACACGTCTTTGTCTTTACTATAATTCGAAAGTGATTCCAGTCAAAATAGCATTTCAATTATCAAAATGAACGCTTCGGTAACTAAAGCGATCAATCTCTTAGAGGAGTTGAGCCGATCGAGAAAGCCGCTCGCGTTAAAGGATCTTGCGCGGAACCTAAACCTGGACAAAGCAACGGCTTATCGCCTTCTGAATTCCTTGCGGCAAAAGGGTTTTGTCCAAAGAATCGACAATGGTGGTTTTTATGGTCTTGGACCGAAGCTGCTAGTGCTTGCCGAGGATTACCGCCGATGCTTTACCATGCGGGATGTAGTTGTGCCCTACCTGGAGCAGCTGGTCGAGGTCACTGGAGAGACGGCAATTTATTGCGAACGATTTCAGTACGACTCCTGTGTAACGATAGAACGCCGTGAAAGCCCTCATCATACGCGCACCGTAATCGAAACCGGAGTCCCACGCCCTCTCTTTGTTGGCTCCTCTGCCTTCGCGATTTTGGCAGTGCTGCCGCAGGAAGAGATTCTCTCGATACTTAACGTGAAAAACTTTGAGAAGTTCACACCCTTCACGATAACTTCGCCCAAGCAGATATTGAAAAAGATCGAGGAGATAAAAAGGCGCGGCTATGCGGTGAGCATTCAAGAAAGATACTCCTACACCGCGGGTGTCGCTGCTCCGTGTTTCCTTAGCAGAGACCTTGTCGGCAGCATAGCCGTTATAGGACCTGCCGAGCGAATCAAAGCAAATGGAATTGAAAGAACCGGGAAGATAGTCAAGAAGTTCGCTGAACGTCTATCCACCACGCTTGGCTATTCCAGAGGCACGCAAAGCTCAGAGGCGAACGGAAAACGACTGCGGATGGTCAAGTAAATGGAACGACTCAAAAATCGTATCGCTATAGTTACAGGGGCGGGGCAGGGGATCGGCAGAACGCTCGCGCTTGGGTTGGCTCGCGAAGGCGCGAAGGTGGTCGTTGCCGATATCAATGAAGAAAACGCCGCATCGGTCAAGAGCGAGGTCGAAGCCTCAGGCGGAACAGCCTTGGCAGCAAGTACCGACGTGTCGAATGAGGACTCCGTACAAACAATGGTCGATGAGTCGTTAAGAGAGTTCGGCAAGCTCGATATCTTAATCAACAATGCGGGCATCTTCCCGATAAGCTCGGTAGAGGAAATGAAAGAGGAAGACTGGGATCGTGTCATCGGCACCAATCTAATAGGGGCGTTTCTCTGTTCGAGAGCCGTGTCCGGCATATTTTTGCAGCAGGGAAGTGGCAGAATCATCAGCATCACTTCGGGACGAGCATTTCAGGGCGCCAAAAATGCCGCTCACTACGCATCTTCAAAGGCCGGCATCATCGGCTTTTCGAAATCCCTGGCATTAGAACTGGCGCCGCGTCAGATCACCGTGAATGTGATTTGCCCCGGGATCACCGATACGGCGCAACCGCGCGGCCATCAGACCGAGGAGCAAATTTATGCTCAGGCGCAAAAAATTCCACTGGGCCGAATCGGTCGGCCCGAAGATCTGGTAGGCACTGCGGTGTTCTTGGCCAGCGATGCCGCCGGCTTTATTACCGGCCAGACCGTGATCGTCAATGGCGGCAGCATCATGTGGTAAGTGGAAGGTTTGTTTCGAGGGCAGAGTGAAATCATGGCAAACAAAATTGCAGTAGTGACTGGGGGCGCGGGTGGAATCGGTCAGGCTGTTGCGGCACGGCTAGCGCAGGGCGGGTTCGGCGTCTGCATCGTCGATCAAAACGACAAAGTCGGGCAGGAGTTTGTCGATAAATTGCGCAAAGACAAGTATGACGCCGAATTCTCTCGAATCGAGCTAAGACGCGCCGCTGAAATCAAAGAAGTATTCGAAACGATCTATGCAAAGCACCGGCGCATCGATGTGCTGGTGAATCTAGCCGGCGGAACAATCCACAAACATCCGATTCATGAGTTTCCGCTTTCGGAGTGGCGCGAAGTGATCGATGTCAATCTGAAAGCCACGTTTCTCTGTTGTCAGGCCGTGAGCAAGCGTATGAAAGAAGCCAAAAGCGGCGCCATTATCAACACATCGTCCAATTTCGGCATCACCGGCAGCGCCGGGAGGACCGCTTACTCGGCGGCCAAAGCTGCCATCATTGCTTTTTCTAAATCACTTGCCTTAGAAATGGCGCCTTACGGCGTGCGCGTCAATACAATTGCCCCCGGTCTCACCGCAACAGCGCGCGTGTTGGCGGTTCATACGGATGCGGAATGGGCGAAGATGAGCGCCAGCATGCCGCTGGGCCGAGCCGGACAGCCGCGAGACATCGCTGAAGGTGTTCATTTTCTGGCCAGCGAGGATAGCGCTTTTATTACGGGTCAGTTGCTCCATGTGAATGGGGGGATGGTTTTTAACTGAGACTGCTTGGTGAATTGCATGGAAGTGGACGCTGGCCAGGCGCAGAGGCACGGGATAGAGGCTAAAGGATAAAGTGAATGCGGGCATGAAAGCGGTTTCAAGTTATGTTTCATGTTTTCGCTTTCATCATTCATCCTTGTGTACGCAAGAATCATTTCTAGCAACTACAGATACGACAATTAGTTTTCGGAGGGACAGAAATGGCTGAAGCCTACCGACTTTATGCGGGTACTCAGGCGGGAATGATTTTATTTCGGGGGGTCGCTGATATTTGGACTTCGATGGGCGGTTCGAGGGAGTTTGAGCCGTACTTCAAAGATCGAGTGGTGGATTCCGTTTATGGATGTAAAAAGTCTCCGGAGATTGTCTTTGCCGGCGTAACCTTTGACGGTTTGTACCGCACTCAAGATGCCGGCCGGCATTGGCAGCGCACCCTCGAAGGCGATATTCGCTGGGTGACGGTTGACCCTACTGATGATCGCGTCATTTACGCCGGAACCGAACCGGTTCATCTCTATCGCAGCGAAGACGGGGGCGGTACCTGGGAGGAGCTTAGATCACTTACAGAAATGCCCGCCGAAGTTCAGTACAAATGGTATTTTCCGCATCCGCCGCACCAGGGTCACGTGCGCCATATCTATATCGATCCGGAAGATTCGAACTGTATTTACCTGGCCCTCGAACATGGCGGCATTGTTAGAAGCTTTGACAGGGGCAAGACCTGGGAGGATGTCAGCGAGGGGCTCGAGTATCCCGATATTCACATGATCGTCAGATCACCGGGCAGCAAAACAAAATATTTTACTGCAACGTCGCGTGGCTTCTTTCGTGCCGATCCGCCTGAGAAGGGATGGACACGCGCCGAAAAAGGTATGGAGAGCGACTACTTTCATGACGTGATTAATCTGCCCGGCAATCGGCCGGCAATGTTTTTGGCCGCCGGGCATGGCTCGCCGCAGTATTGGGACAGGCCGGGCGGGGTCGACGGCCGCATCTATCGCAGCGAAGACGGCGGCGAGACTTGGCGGCAGGTGGGCGCAGGATTGCCGGTGAAGCATACCGCGATGTGCTGGCAGCTTGCGTATAATCCGTACAACACCGATTCAATTTTTGCGGCGTTCGGCGATGTCGCGCGCGGTCATACGGCAGGCCCTCCGGGGGAAGGCGCGATCTACGTCACCTACGACCGCGGCGATACCTGGGAAGAAGTCGGATTGCAAAAGCGCGGCACGAAGTACTTGAGACCTCCGGCGATTCGCGTGCTTTGGGCTGCTGCCGACGATTGATGGACAACCAGCAGACGCAGATTCGCCGTTCGCGCTGCGCTGTTAGCTAGCCGCGAGATATCACATGCGACGATTCGAAATCCTGGAACCAAAATCGATTGCCGAAGGCTGTAAAATTCTTGCGGCGGAAGAGGACGTCAAGCTCATTGCCGGCGGTACTGCTCTTCTGATCTTGATCAAGCAGGGTATTTTCGTTCCGAAAACTTTGATCAAAAAAAAAATTAAACACGCCGGAGAAATTACCTACAACTCCAACGACGGTTTGCGTATCGGCGGTCTCGCGAGCATTTACGACGTTGAAAGCGCCGCGGTCGTGCGTGAACACTACCCGCTGTTGGCCGAGGGCCTGCCATGTGGTTGCCAATATCCGAATCCGTAACATGGCCACCATCGCCGGTAATCTTGCGCATGCCGACTATCAATCCGACCCTCCGGCGGCATTGGTCGCTTTGGATGCCAGCGTCGAGTTGATGAACCGCAACAGAGTTCGAAGCGTCAAGTTAGCCAATTTTTTAATTGGGATGTACGAAACCGGTCTGGAGCGGGATGAATTACTCACCGGCCTGCTGGTGCCGCCACCGCCGCTCAATTCCAAAGGGACTTACTCAAAGTTTGCCACGGGTTCTTCCGAGAACCGGCCTTGTGCAGGGGTTGCTGCCTTGGTGCAACGCTCGAACGGAATCTGCCAAGCAGCGCGAGTTGTCGTGGGTGCGGTTTCGCCGGTTCCGGTTGTGGTCACCGGTGCAGATCTTGTGAACGGCACAGCGATGACATCGGAATCGATCGAGGAGGTCGCCTCCAAGGCTCAAGTGGCCGTGAATCCCATCGATGATTCGCGGGGTACGGTGGCTTACAAACGTCATCTCGTCAAGGTTCTGGTGCGGCGCGCGTTGACGGCATGTGTGAACGAGGAAGAGATTCGATGAGCAGTGTCGGTTTGGATGTTTCTCGTGCCGATGGTCCTGCAAAAATAAGAGGCGCGGCGCAGTATGCGGCGGACATTGAGCTGCCGGGAATGTTATTTGTAAAGGCGCTGCGCAGCGCCTATCCGCATGCGAAAATTCTGCGCGTTGAGGCGAGCAAGGCGGAAAAGCTGCCTGGCGTTGTGGCGGTGTTGACGCGCGACGATTTGAAAGGAAAGAACGCGTTTTTTGGACCTGTTGTGAAAGATCAACCGGTGTTGGCTATCGATCGGGTGCGATATGCCGGCGAGGTAATTGCGGCAGTTGCGGCGGAGGCGCGGGACATCGCGGAGGAGGCGCTCGATTTAATTGAAGTCGACTATGAGCCTATGCCGGCCGTGTATGATCTGCTCGAGGCGATGAAGCCAGAAGCGCCCGTGCTCCATGTAGATCGAACCAAAGCGCAATCGTTCCCGGCGAAGAGCGGCTTCCGTCTTCAGGACGAGGGTAATGTGCTTAGCCGATATCACGTGGAAGATGGCGACGTTGCTGTCGGCTTTGGCGAGTCGGACGAAATTTTTGAGGATGTGTATACATCGCCGAAAATACAGCACGCGCACATCGAGCCTCATGCGACGGTGGCATACTGGGAGCCGTCCGGAAAACTGGTCTTGTATACGTCGACGCAAACGCCGTCATCGATACGAACCCAGCTGGCCGAACTTCTGGGTCTGCCGCAGTCGATGGTGCGAGTCATCGTGCCGTTCGTCGGTGGCGGATATGGCGCCAAGACGCATCCGCGCTTGGAACCATTGGCCGCGTTGATTGCACGCAAGGCGCATCGGCCGGTCCAATGGGTGTTAACGCGGGAGGAAGTATTTCTTACCGCCCATTGCCAGGCAGCCGTGGTGAAAATCAAAACCGGGGTGAAGAGAGATGGAACGATTGTCGCGCGACAGGTCGAAGCGGTCTACGACATCGGCGCATACGCATTGACATCAACCAACACCGGTCGCAACGGCGGCGAAGTATCCGGCGGACCTTATCGGATCAAGCACCAGGATTTGACGACTTATTGTGTTTACACCAATACACCGCCGACAGGCCCTTATCGTGGCTTTGGCGTGCCCCAGGTGTGCTGGGCGTATGAGTCGCAGATGGATGATATCGCCCGTCGATTGAGCATCGATCCGCTGGAGCTGCGGCTAAAAAATCTGGTGCGCGAAGGGGATCCGTTTGTGACGGGCCACAATCTGGTCTCCGTCGGAATTTCGGACTGCGCTCGGCGCGCCGCCGAAGCCATCGGATGGCAGCGGGGCGCCGAGCAAGCTCCTCGCGCGCTCTCGGGCAAAGTACGCGGCAAGGGCATGGCGGTCATGATCAAGACTACCATGACGCCGTCGAATTCTTCAGCGCTCGTGCGGCTCAACACCGATGGCTCGGCGGTGTTGCTGACCAGCAGTGTCGAGATCGGTCAGGGGACACTGACGTCGCTCGCGCAGATCGTCGCCGAGGAATTAGGGCTGTCCGTCGAGCATGTGAGCGTAACCTTCCCGGACACCGATGTGACGCCGTTCGATCAGTCCACCAGTTCTAGCCGTACGGTATTTACGATGGGCGGCGCGGCGCGGCAGGCGGCGCATCAAATCCGCCAGCAGCTCCTGGAAATCGGCGCCCGGGTTCTGGAGGCGAACGTCGAGGATCTCCAGTTGATCAATGGTTTTCTGGAGGTCAAAGGAGTGCCGGATAAGCGGCGCAGCATTCCGCAATTATTTCAGGCGCGCTATGGAGCAGCCGTAGGAAATATGGTCGGCACTTTCGACAACCAGACGTCAGGCGGGTTGGATCCGACAACCGGAAAAGGAAAAGGTTCGGTCTTCTATTTCCTATCGGCTTGCGCCGCGGAAGTAGAAGTTGACACCGACACGGGAAAGATAACCGTGCAACAAGTTATAACCGCGGTAGATGCGGGCAAAGCCATCAATCCTCGGCTATGCCACATGCAGAATGAGGGTTCGATGATTATGTCGCTGGGGTCCAGTTTGTTTGAAGAGATGGTGTTCGATAACGGCCAGCCGATCAACTCGACGTTCCTAGAATACATGCCGCCGTCGATGGAAGATCATCCCAAGAAGTTTCAGTCGCTACTGGTCGAAACACCGCATCCCGAAGGGCCTTACGGTGCCAAAGGCGTTGGCGAAGCGGGCCTCGGTCCGATCGAGCCGGCCATCGGCAACGCGCTGGCGAACGCTTTGAACGGAATACGGGTCAAGGATTTACCGCTACGGCCAGATCGAGTTTTGGCGGCGGTTCAGTCTGCGAAAGAGCATGGCGTATGAAGATCGAAATTCGCACAACGGTTAACGGCCGCGACATGGAAGCCGTGGTGAAGCCGAACCAGACCGTGCTGGAATGGTTGCGCGATGATTTGCGCCTGCGCGGCAGCGTCGAAGGATGCGGCGTCGGTGTCTGTGGATCCTGCACCGTATTGATCGATGGCCGGCCGGTTAGTTCTTGTTTGATGCTGGCCACCAACATCGAAGGCAAGCAGCTAACGACCATTGAAGGTTTGGCAACAGGAGACGACCTCGATCCCATCCAGCAGGCGTTTCTCGACAACCAGGCGTTTCAGTGCGGCTACTGCACGCCGGGAATGATTATGGCCATCAAAGGACTGCTGAATAGCAATCTTCGGCCGACTGAGGAAGAAGCGCGCGATTACCTGTCGGGAAATATCTGCCGTTGCGGCACGTATTCAGAAGTCCTTGCGGCGGTGAAAAGCTTGTCCGAGCGAAACGGCACCAAGCAATAGAGTCGGAGACAAACGTCCGATGATTAATGATCTGCGAGAGTTCCTCAATCTTCTGGAAGCAAAGAAAGATCTGGTCCATATCAGTCGGCCAACTTCACCGCGCTTCGAGATCGCCGCAGGCATCAGAAAGACATCCGACATCGAGGGGCCGGCATTGCTCTTCGACAATGTGGTAGGCCATTCGATGCCGGTAGTTGGCGGCCTTTATGCGGTTCGACGGCGAGCGATCTGGGGACTTAAGACCATACCGGATAAGATTCGCAGCAAGGTCAATGGAAGATCTCAAGAACCATATCCCGCCACGTCTGGTGAAAGATGGTCCTTGCAAAGAGGTAATCTTAACCGGGGAAGAGCGAGAAGGATTCTTTAAGAGGATTAGGCAAAAATAACGCGCCGCCAAAGCCGTGCTTCAAAGGCTCGAGCGTCAGTGCAGGATGGACACGCAGACACGTCCGGCATCTGCTAAGTGCCGGCGCAATTGCAATTAAAGGAGTGACTATGTGCGGGGTAAGAGTAAATAAGATAATCGGCTCGGTAGCTATAGTGCTATCGATATTTGTGCTGGTCGGCAGTGCCGCCGCGCAATCGAATGTGGCTGATTTTTACCGCGGCAAACAGGTGCGGTTTATCAGCGGTTACTCTGCGGGGGGACTCTTCGATAGCGCGACTCGTATTATGGCGCGGCACGTGGGCAAGTTTATTCCCGGCAACCCAAACATATGGGTCGATAATATGACAGGCGCCGGCGGTCTGATTGCAACCAATTACGTCGCCAAGGCTGCGCCTAAAGATGGCACGGTGCTTTTGAATCTCGACGGGGCGCTATTGAGACTACAGGCGTTTAACAACCCGTCGGCGCAATTCGATGCTCGACAATTTAACTGGCTTTCGTCTCCGGCCCCTGATCTCCAGGTGTGCTGGGTGGGCAAGGAAAGTGGTTGGACCAGCATTACGCAGGCTCTTGGAGGTTCCAAAGAGCTGAAGCTGGGTGGTCTCGCGCCAGGTACTTTCCCTTCCGACACCGCGCGAATTCTTCAAGAGGCGTTGGGTATCAAGATAAAGCTCGTGGACGGTTTCAAGGGGGTTTCGGAGGTTCGAATTGCGACAGAGAGCAATGAGGTGGACGGTTCGTGCTCCTCGTACGAAGGTGTCACGCGAGCTTTTCCAAAGGAATTGCAGGCGGGCGACATACAGGTGATCGTACAAATCGGTGAAACTTCATGGCCGGGTCTTGAGAAAGTCGCAAATGCGATGGACCTCGCTAAGAGCGAGAGAGCTAAGCGGCTTCTTCGCGTTGCCGTCATCGGTCCCAACGACATCAATCGTCTGTTTACGCTGCCTCCAGGCGTGCCGGCCGATCGGGTAGAAGCGCTCCGGCAAGCTTTCGATGCAACGTTCAACGATCCGGATTTCAAAGCCGACGTCGCAAAGGCCCGCTTGGTTTTGCGGCCAATATCGGTCGAGAAGATAAAGGAAGTCGCTTCTTCGTGGTTGGATATGCCCGATGCTCAAAAGAAAGAGCTGCAGCAGATTCTGCAGATTAAGTGACCGTGCACTGACTTTGTGTCGGTTTAGTTGACCAGGAGAGTATCATGAAATCAGCGAATTTAGAGAATGGCCAGTTGTTGAGCGATGTCAACCATAAGGCGGCCACGGCGCCGTCCGACAATGTTCTGCACCACTATTGGCATGCGGTAGCGCGCTCGAAAGATGTAACGGACAAACCGCTGCCGGTGAAATTACTCGATCATCCGGTGGTGCTTTGGCGCTCCGACACAGGCGTAGTTGCCTTTCATGATCTCTGCATTCATCGCGGCACGCCTCTCTCTCTTGGTTGGACTGAGAACGGCAACATCGTATGCGCCTACCATGGCTGGCGGTACGGCGCGGACGGAATGTGCAAACTCATCCCCTCCATACCGGCGGAGAGGGGAATACCAGCAAAAGCGCGGGCGATCGTTTATCTCTGCGCCGAAAAGTACGGTTTGATTTGGGTATGTCTAAAAGACCCGGTCGCCGACATTCCGGCATTTCCCCAGGAGATCCACGACCCGTCGTACCGATGGGAGGCCTATTCGTCGCACGGGCAATGGAAAGCTAATGCGGCGCGGATGATCGAGAATCTTTTGGACTTCTCGCATTTCACTTGGGTGCACCCGGGAATTCTTGGCGATCCTTCAAACGCCGCATGCGAGTCAAGCGAGATCACGGCGGTTCCAGGCGGTTTCCAGTACGAGATCGAACAGCCGGTAAATCGCTTGAAAGCAAATAGCCCGTCGATACAGCGCTTCACGGTGATTTTGCCGTTGACTTTGTTCATTGAAAGGCGGCAGCCGGATGGACCCGAAAAACAAACGAACATTTATTGCTGTACTCCAATGTCCGATAAGGAAACCAGATTCTTTCGCCTATCCGGTCGGAACTATCGAGATGCGCTTTCTGATGAGGAACTCAACAAGAAACATCAGACGATCTTCGAGCAGGATCGGGTTATCGTCGAGGCCCAGAGGCCGGAGGAACTGCCTCTGGATCTAACTGAAGAGCTTCATCTGCGCGGTCCTGACACTGCCGGGCTGGAGTATCGAAGAGCCCTACGCGAAATTGGCGTGAAGTGGGGTTGAGTCTTGTTGCACGGTAACCCTCGACTCAAGCTTTGAACTATCAACATGGCTGCGAAGTGAATCGGAAGAGTCCTCGGTTGGTGAGACTTCCTTGAGTCTACCCTTTGGGATTGGAGTAAGACGCTGAATCGGGCTCACGATCCAGATGGAACCGCCGCGAACTTATATGCTCGAGGAACGCTCGTATAGAAGGGTCGCGCCCGATTTTCCTAGCGTTCTCCGGATTGATGCCCGCTAAACAGCCGGGAAGGAGTTTTGTATGTTCGGATACCGCGCCAGAATAGGATACATTTCGCCGTCCGTCATGGAGCTCAACGCCTATGACTTTTACCGCATCGTCCCCAAAGGAGTAGGCCTGATCGCGGTTACATGTATGGTTGAGGGCTGGAAGGAAGATGCCTATCAACGCGCACTGGCTCAAGTTGAAGCATGCGCCCGGGAGCTTGGCCGCCGCGCTTGCGATTTCATTATTCACGGCGGGGCTCCTTTGGTCTTGAGTCAGGGAAAGGGTTTCGAAACAAAACTGTTGAACCAGCTACAAGAGCTCACCGGTGCTCCGTGCACGACCAGCATTGTCGCAGCCATGGATGCTTTTCGTGACCTGTCAGCTACCCGACTGGCGGTTGTCGATCCTTATCCAGCCGAGCTTAATGCCAAGATGACCGCATACCTGAAGGACTGGGGCTTTGAGGTTTCTTCATTAGTCAGTCTCGGCACGTCTTTTACAGAATCGAGCATCGCTTCGATTGCAGATATTTATAGGGCGGCCAAACGCGCCATCAAAGAAGCCCAAAATCCTCAGGCGGTCTTTATACCGTGCGCTAATTTTCCGGTGATCGACGTCATTGAAGATATCGAAACCGATTTTGGTTTGCCGGTCATCAGCAATATCACTTCTCAATTGTACGTAGGATTCAAAACTATCGGAATGCGCGAAAATATCACCGGATACGGACAATTGATGCGCATGCTTTAGTTCGAGCAAGAATCACGAAAGGAGCGGAGATGGCGAAGATAAGAGCGGTTGTCACCGAAGGGGACCGGCAGAACGGTTACAAGCGAGTTCAGGTGTTATTCGGCACAAACTATTTCTTGGAAATCGTTGAAAACGACGGCCGAGTTGAGTTCCTGCTAGGGGCGCACCACACCGGATTCAAGGCGGATGCTTCCGAACCCAATGGCGAACTACAAAAGTATATTAGCGAAGTTCAACAGCGCTATCCGGAAAGCTTGTTCGAGCAGGAATAGGTAACAGACTACCCGAAAGGTACAACTCTATGTTCGGCTGGCGCGCGAGAATAGGTTACCTTTGTCCCTCCGTGTTCGAAATGATCGCTTATGATTTCTACCGCATCGTTCCGCCTGGGATCGGCATGATCGGGGTCACTTGCATGATTGACGGCTGGCAGGATGAGGCGTACAGAACGGGACTGGCGCGGATTAAAGAATGCGCACTGGAGCTGAGCCGGCGCAAATGTGATTTCATCATTCACGCAGGGGTTCCGCTGGTAGTGAGTCAAGGAAATGGCTACGAGGCTGAGGTAATCAAAACCATCGAGACCCTTACCAGTACTCCAGCCACCACCAGCATTGTTGCCGGCATGGAAGCACTCAAAGCTCTTTCTGTTCGGCGCATCGGCCTTGTCAATCCATACCCATCTGAATTGAATGCAGCGGTGATGGCATTCATGAAAGGGCACGGATTTGAAATCGTCGCAGTCGTCAGCCTCGGCGCTGATTTCACTCGAATCGGCGACGTCTCAGAAGCCGATGTTTACGCCGCGGCGAAAAAAGCTGTGAGCCAGTCACCTGACTTGGAAGGTTTATATCTGCCGTGTCCGCAGTTTCCGGCGCTGGACGTCATCGATGCGATAGAATGCGACCTGGGAATTCCCGCGGTCGGGCACTTAAGCTCGGAAATCTGGATGGCGTTGAAGGTTTTGAAGATCCGCAATCCGATCCCGGGGTTCGGCAAACTCCTGAGCATGATGTGAGCACCGGAGGATCTGTGAAATCGATAATCGTCAATTGTATCTGCGCGGCAATACTGCAGCTGGCCGGATGGGGTGTTTCCTATGCTCAGGAAATCCACATGTCTTACCCGGGCCTTACCGGTGAGTCTGCGCCGTTGTGGGTCGCCCGCGAAGCGGGATATCTAAAGGGATATGGCATCGATGCCAAGCTCGTATATATGGAGGGAGGCCGCTTATCAATCCAAAGCCTTCTCTCCAACACAACTCAATTCATGGCAGGTGATGCAGTATCGGCTCTGAGCGCAATTGCCGGGGGTGCGGACATCGTTTTGCTGGCTTCGGCTAAAAACGTTTTGCCCTATGTCTTTGCAGTGTCCAAGGACGTCCGGCGCGCCGAAGATCTCAAAGGAAAAATAATCGCGACGTCGCAAGTTGGCGGAAGAGCGGGAGAGATCGCGCGCATGGTCATCCGCAATATGGGTTTGGATCCTGACAAAGACGTGAATTACCTGGCTGTCGGCGGGACCATGTCCCGGCTGGCGGCGTTAGGCACAGGCAAAGTGCATGCGGCGCCGATCTCGCATACGGTTGTTCCGATCGCGGAGGAGCGAGGTCTCAGAATTCTGCAGATCGAACCTATTCCTCTTATCGTCGATGCCCTCTGGACTTCACGGAAATTCGCCGACGAAAACCCGCTGGTTATTCAGAATGTGCTGCGCGGCTATGCTCAGGCAATAGCCACAATCGTGAGGGACCGCGACAAGTCCTTGGAGATTATGCGCAAGTACATGAGAACTTCAGACACGCGGGTGGTGCAAGGCGCTTACGAACGCTACAGAGAAGACTTGGACCGAGTACCGATACCCTCGGACAAGGCAATCAAAACGACACTGGAGATAAGCCGCAGAGTGGCTCCGAAGCTTGCCAGCATGGACATTGATCGGCATATGTATTTTGCTCCGGTACAGAAACTAGCGGCGGAAGGGTTCATCGATAAGTTGTACAAGTAATCATAAATCACACGAGAGGGAGGCTTGATACCTATGGCGCGTATTCGTCACCTGGCAATCGTAACCGACAATCGAGAAAGGCTGGTCAATTTTTACACGACCGTTTTCGGCATGAAGGTAATCGATGGAGTCGGGCCGGCTATTTATTTGTCCGACGGCTATCTCAATTTGGCCATCATCCAAAAGCGCGGAAACTACAAGGAAGGTCTCTATCACTTTGGTTTTGAAGTAGAAAATATCGAAGAACTAAAGCCTCTGTGCAAGGACCTGGGCGCGGCAAGCGAAATCCAGAAGCGACCGCCCAACCGGGAAGCAGAGTATCGAGTTCACGATCCCGACGGCACTCCCATTGATCT
>JAICEJ010000076.1 GCA_025924215.1 Candidatus Binatia bacterium | reverse complement strand
TTCCTTTCATTGCCTGGCAAGCATTTAGAGCAAAATGTTCAACTAGCGCTGCTGCGACTCTTATCTGGTGTATCATAACCTTACTTCCTTTCTGAATTAAAGCGTCCGTTATATTAGCAGTTGATCGTATTTGCTCAAAACGTCGCCCTTTGATTCGCATCAAAGCCAAATAGCAACGGCTCTGCGCCCGAGTTTACGTAGAAATCGAGTGTCGGTGCGATGTTTTTAGCTCTCATTTAAATGGGCGAATTATGCCCGCCAGGATCTTCGAATTTCAGAGGTAGCTCTCTACGACCGTGCCATCAAAGCTGCGCAAAAATGCGCTACATGGGCATGCATTGTGCGGTTGCAGATGCCTTCGATATCAACTAGGGAGGATCTATAGAGAAATTCTTACGGCCTAGGAGCGAAACATGTGTGCGTTCAAGGAGGCCAGTATGTCACAGGAGAATATGACGGTGATTCGCGGCATGTACGAGTCTTTCAGCAAGGGCGATGTTACTTCGGTGCTCGGCCAGATGCACCAGCATATCGAGTGGCGCGAGGCGGAAAACTTCATCTACGCCGATCGTAATCCTTATCGCGGCCCACAGGCGGTGCTGGAAGGAGTTTTCATGAGACTTGCTTCAGAATGGGCGGATTTCAAGGTGATGCCGGAAGAATGGCTGGATGCCGGGAATCACATCGTGGTGCTCGGCACTTACAGCGGCCGGCACAAAGAAAGCAGTAGAGAAGTCCGCGCGCAGTTCGCCCATATCTGGGGCGTGACCCACGGCAGAGTGGTGCGATTCCAACAATATACTGATACCAAGCAATTTGCCGATGCCATTGCTTAGCTCGGATGATTGCAGCACTAGACCAGGAGACGAGCGTCTCCGGTCGAACTCGGCATGCTACATAACGCCGTGGCCATTTGCATTGGATTTCAGGACCCCCGCTTATAGAGCAAATACAATCGGCGGATGAGCCAAAACACCATGAGAAAGCTGTTGATTGCCGCTGTCTTTTTCCTCGTTTGGTTTAAATCCGGCGCAGCGCAGCCGCAGACGAAGATCTATGTTGGCCTTTCCACGTTGAATTCTCGAGTGACTCCCTTGTGGATCGCCCAGGAACGGGGATTCTTTGGGAAAAATGGCCTCGAGGTGCTGCTGGTGCTGACTCGTGTGTCCCAACCAGCGATTGCCGCGTTGCTGGCGGGAGAAATGCAGATGGTCTACGGCGGCTCGACCGCAGCACTCGGTGCTGTTTCCAGTGGCGCGGATCTCAAGGTAATCGCGGCACTGACGAATCGTCTAACCTATGACTTGGTAGCAAGACCTGGTATCAATCGACCCGAGGAACTCCGCGGAAAGCGGCTTGGAGTGGGCAGTATCGGGGGGACCGTCTGGATGGGCGCCATGCTAGGTCTCGAGCACCTGGGTCTCGAGCCGTCGCGAGATCGGATCTCTATTCTAGTTGTCGGAGATCAGACGAACACCGGCCAAGCCCTTGAAGCAGGAAGCATCGATGCCGCCCTCTTGGATGGAGTGTTCACCCACCGGCTCAGACACAAGGGATTTCCCGTAATCGCCGAGTTTGCCGGTGCGAATATCCCTTTTGCCGGGCAGGGAATCGTGACGTCCGGCTCATACCTCATGAAACAACCCGCGGTAATCGAGAATTTCCTTAAGGGTTTGCTGGAAGGCATCCACTTTAGTTTGGCTCCGCCCAACAAGGCGGCGGTGCTGAAAACAATGACGGAGCGCCTTCGTCTTCCGGATGCGGCCAGCGCTGAGGTCGGTTATCAGGATCTGATTCGTGGCGTCGAACCGAAACCCTATCCTTCACTGGAAGGGCTGCGTAATCTGCAACGCCTGATGCGAGTCCATAATCCGAAAGTGGCAAGCATTAGAGTGGAGGAGATGGTCGATGATCGGATTCTGCGAAGAATTATCGCAGGCGGCTTTCTTGACACTGTTCGGAGTTCGGATCGTTAGATAGAGGTTCAATGCGGAACCTAAAGGAGCGTGCAGGCGGTGCGGATGGGGTGTGTTCAATGAACCAAACAATAGAGAAAGGAGTAGGATATGGCTAACTACAAAGTTCTTGATGCGGATGGCCACGTCCGCGAGTCTGTGGCGGGCATGAGGGAGTTCCTGGAACCGCGCTGGCACCGCCGCAATTTGTTTCCCAACGACGAGTGGGACCGCGATCTGCACGGCAAGCTTGGGCAAAAACCGGAAGGACCGGAAGATCAACTGGCCGCTATGGACGAAGACGGCATTGACGTCATGGTTCTTTATCCAACGGCAGGTTTGCACGTGAGCGCGCTGCACGAAAAAGATTACGCGACGGGAATTACGCGCGCCTACAATGACTGGCTGTTTCATTTCTGCAGGAAAGACTCGACCAGGTTAAAATTCGTCGCGCTGCTGGCGCCGCAAGATCCAGCCGCCGCCGCCGAAGAGCTTAACCGGGCGGTGAAAGAACGCGGCGCGCTGGCTGGCGTGCTGCCGACCTACCTACCGCAGATGCCCGACTTTGGCGATGGCTTTTACGATCCGATTTACGCCGCCGCGCAGCAGCTTGGCGTCGGCATCGGCTTTCACACCGGCACATCCGCGGATTCGCTCGGCGGGCAGCGCTTTCGTAAGTTTCTCTCTGCGCACACCATCGATCATCCGGCTGAGCAGATGATGGCGCTGATCGCGACCATCATCGGTGGCGTGTTCGAGCGCTTTCCCAGACTGAGCATCGGCTTTCTCGAATCCGGTATCGGCTGGGTGCCCTACATGATGGACCGGCTCGACGAGGAAGTGGAAAAGCGTGGTGCCGTCGAAGCGCCGTATCTGACTCAGCTGCCGAGTGAGTATGTGAAGAGCGGGCGGATTTATTTTGGCGTCGAGTGCGAAGAGAAGACAATTCCCGACGCGATGCGTTGGGGATTGGAAGATACGATTCTCTATTCCTCCGACTATCCGCACTGGGATGGCGACTGGCCGCACACGGTCAAAGCGATTCGTAATCGAAATGATCTCTCTGATGCTACGAAGCAAAAAATGCTGCACGACAACGTCGCCCGGTTTTACAAATTTAACGAGTGATGCTGGGAGAGAAAACGCCGCAGCCTGACGACACGCGTTCAATGGTGCACGGCTCAACAAACTCGAATTCTGAAGTGCTATTAAGTTTCGGTACTACTGTCGACAAAGGATGGAAAGAGAAGGAGAGCTGTACATGCCTGAGTGGAAGATGATCGATGCCGACGGGCACATCCGTGAAGTCGAAAGTGAAGTCTTTGAATACTTGCCGGACCATTACAAGCAACGCCGCGAGGCACTGCTTTACTTTCCTCTGTTGCCGCATCACGGCTGGCATCGTCAGGCGGGCCGCCGGTCCGGCACCGGATCGTCATTCCTGATTCCTTCGCTGCAGGATTGGCGAACGGCTTTAGAACAGGGGAATATCGAGGCGGCAGTAGTTTATCCGACACGCTTCATGCATATCGGACAGGTAGGCATAACCGAATTCGCTGTCGAACTGAGCCGCGCTTATAACGACTATCTTTATGAACGTTTTTTGCGTGATGAACCCCGTTTGAAGGGGATTGCCGTTCTGCCTCTGCAGGATATTGACGCGGCGGTCACGGAACTGCGGCGGGCGGTCAGAAACTATGGCATGGTGGGCGGGGTGCTTCCGGCGGACGGATTGCCGCGGCCCTTAGGTCATCCGGAGTTTCATCCGCTGTACGAAGAGGCCAACCGGCTGAGCTGCATGTTGGCGGTTCACTCACAAAATTCGCTGCGCAACAACGATCTCTTTCTATGGCGCGATGAAGCCGCGACACTGGCTCACGTTTGGCCGCAGATGCGCCAGTTCACCAATTTGATGTTCTCAGGCGTGATAGGAAAATACCCCGACCTGCGCATCGCGTTTTTGGAGGCAGGTTGCGGTTGGGTACCGTATCTGATCAGCAAGATGGAAGGGCGTTTGGGCGAGCTGCCCCGGCCGATGAAGCTGATCGAACGCGGGCAAGTTTACTTTCAGTGCGGCGAAGAAATGACCACCGGCCGCGACTTGGAACTGCTCGGCGATCAGTGTCTTTTCTGGGCTTCCGATTTTCCCCACGAAGGCATCGTCGACATGAGCAAGGCAGTCCACGAATTCCTCTCGCGCGACGATATACCCGCCTCATCCAAGAAAAAAATCGGCTACGATAACGCCAAAAAATTGTATGGTCTATAAATGGCCAGTGGCGTGGCTAAGAGCGTTGACGTCATCAGACATACGTGTAAAGGACCGTTGACCGAAGTAGATTACCATCCCATCGCAACTTTATTCGTCGCTTCGCCGGCTATGGACGTCGTTTAATTTCCCTGCGAACTAACTTGATTAAGCTGAGCGAAAATATTACGCGAACGTTAGGAATCCACGTCTTCGTTTCCACCCACGCCTACTTTGCTCCGGCGTTTTTGCAATGTCACTGAACGCAGCGTTCCGCTAGGTCAGACGTGAAGATAGTTAATCCATAACCAAGATGGGAGGTCAACAATGGCCACGCAATCACAGGAAACATTAACCAAGCTCAGCGGCGCGATCAAAGGCAGGGTGCTAGCCCCTGATGATTTCGGCTACGACGAGGCGCGCCAAATTTGGAATGCCATGATCGACCGTCGTCCGGCCGTTATCGTCCAGCCGGCAAATTGCGACGACGTCGCGCCGGCCATCAAATTTGCGCGGGAGAACGCGCTAGAGATTTCCATCCGAGGCGCCGGACATAACATCGCCGGCAACGCCATCTGCAATGGTGGCCTAACCATCGATTTCTCACAGATGAAGCAGGTCCGAGTGGATGCCTCGAAGAAACGCGCCTACGTCGATGCGGGTGCAACGCTCGGTGATCTGGACGCCGCGACACAGCGGCACGGTTTGGCAACGCCGGTAGGCATAAACTCGACAACCGGGATTGCCGGGTTGACTCTCGGTGGCGGTTTCGGCTGGCTGACTCGGAAACACGGCATGACCATAGACAATCTGGTTTCCACTGATGTGATAACTGCCGATGGTAAAAAGCTACACACAAGCGAGCAGGACAACCCGGAGCTTTTCTGGGCCTTGCGCGGCGGCGGCGGGAATTTCGGTGTCGTTACCCAGTTCGAGTTTGCCCTTCATACGGTCGGCCCTGAAATCCTCGCCGGCCTGCTCGTTTTCCCGTTCGCGCAGGCGAAGCAGGTCCTAATGCGCTATCGCCAATTTGCCAAGACGGCGCCCGAGGATCTCAGCGTCTGGGTTGTGCTCCGTCAGGCGCCGCCGCTACCTTTTCTTCCGCAAGATGTTCATGGCAAGGAGGTTATCGTTCTGCCGATCTTTTACGCAGGGGGTGCGGCTGTGGAAGGCCGGAGGCTGATTGACGAGCTTCGTTCTTTCGGAAATCCCCACGGCGAGCATGTCGGCGCCCAGCCCTACGCAGAATGGCAGAAGGCTTTCGATCCTCTGCTCACTGCGGGCGCCAGAAATTATTGGAAATCTCATAATTTCACCGAGCTCAGCGACGGCGCCATCGATTCGATCATCGAGTACGCCGGCAAACTGCCCTCTCCTCAATGCGAGATCTTCATCGGTCATATCGCCGGCGCTGCCAATCGCGTGCCTTCCGAGGCTATGGCCTATGCGCACCGAGACGCCAAGTTCGTCTTGAATGTGCATGGCCGCTGGGAAAGCACAGCAGAGGATCGAAGCTGCATCGACTGGGCACGCGCTTTCTTTATAGAGAGCGCGCCTTACGCTTCCGCCGGCGCTTACGTCAATTTTATGACTGAGGATGAGGGCGAGCGAGTGACCGCTGCTTACGGGCCAAACTATGATCGACTGGCTCAATTAAAAAAACGCTTCGATCCCGACAATGTTTTTCATTTGAATCACAATATCAAACCATAAAACACCGCGGCGCAGTCGACTCTAAATGTTTACGCGCTCTGCCGTTACAGGAGGCGGCCGGTTAAATACTACTGGAGGTTTCGGTACGAAGCGGCTATTCACAAAAAATTGATAACCTTACACTACGCCCTGGGCGATCATCGCGTCAGCGACTTTGACAAAACCGGCGATGTTAGCGCCCATCACCAAGTTGGTCGGCTGACCGTACTCGGCTGCCGTGCTTGAAGCTGCCGCATAGATGCTGTGCATGATCTCCTGCAAGCGGCGCTCGACTTCTCCTCGTGTCCAGCTGTAGTGAAGAGAGTTCTGACTCATCTCCAGTCCCGAGATCGCCACACCTCCGGCATTCGCCGCTTTGCCGGGACCGTAACAGATTTTGGTTTCGATGAATTGACGCACGGCATCAGGCTCCGAAGGCATGTTAGCGCCTTCTGAAATCAGCCCGCAGCCGTTTCGGAGTAAAATCCTCGCATCGTCGCTGCCCAGCTCATTCTGCGTCGCGCTGGGAAAGGCGCAATCGCACTCGACGCCCCAGGGCCGTTTACCTGGAAAGAACTCTGCCTTGAAACGTTCGGCGTACTCGCGTATGCGGCCGCGGCGCACTTCTTTCAGGCCGATCACCCAGGCGAGTTTTTCCGGATTGATGCCGTCGCGGTCATAGATAAAGCCATCGGAGTCAGAGAGCGTGACCGGCTTGGCGCCGAGATGGTTGAGCTTCTCGATGGTATACTGCGCCACGTTGCCCGAGCCCGAAACAGCACAAGCTTTGCCGCTGAGACTGTCGCCGCGTCCGTTGAGCATCTCCTGGGCAAAGTAAACCGCGCCATAACCGGTGGCCTCCGGGCGTATTAAAGAACCTCCCCAGTTCGGCCCCTTCCCGGTCAGCGCGCCTGAGAATTCGTTCTTGATGCGCTTGTATTGGCCGAACAGATAACCAATCTCGCGGCCGCCGACGCCGATATCTCCCGCCGGAACATCCGTATCCGGGCCGATGTGACGAAACAACTCGGTCATGAACGATTGGCAAAATCGCATCACTTCCAAATCGCTCTTACCCTTTGGATCGAAATCCGCGCCGCCTTTGCCGCCTCCCATCGGCAAGGTCGTCAGCGCATTTTTGAAGGTTTGCTCAAAAGCGAGAAACTTTAGGATCCCGGAATTGACGCTCGGATGAAATCTCAGGCCGCCCTTGTATGGGCCGATGGCGCTGTTCATCTCGATGCGAAAGCCGCGGTTGACTCTTATTTTACTCTGGTCGTCTACCCAGGGCACTCGAAAAATGATCGTTCGCTCCGGCTCGACCATGCGTTCCAAAATACCATGCCTGATGTATTGGGGATGCCGGCTTACCGCCGGCTCGATGGATTCAAATACCTCCTGAATCGCCTGCAAAAAAATCGGCTGATGTTCACTGGTAGCTCGGACCTTGTTCAATACTTCCTCGATCTCACGCAACATCGAAAAACTGCCTCCTGATGTGTTGAATCTGCGCCTACAATGAACCGTGTTGTCCACGCGGGTTATTTTTAGCTAACTAAAAACCGCGCAGGATTCTACTGGGCGGCGGAAAAATGAGGGCGGTGAGCATTGATTCTTCTGATGGTGAAAGGGATGGACATCGAAGAAGGCGGATCCCGGCGAGCTGCAAGGTTTACAATCGGCGATCGACAGGAAGAACTGTTGGGCGCAAGGCCAACTTAAAATGTCGAGCGCATTCCGAAGATCGTTCGAAATAAAAGTCTTACCAGGCTTCGAAAGCCGGAGTATTGAAGTGCATTCCGATCCAATAATCCAACGGTGTTCGCGCGCTAGTTGGCCGACGCGCGCACGGTAATCTGCGAGGCGACGATAGCGCCGTCCTCCGCTCGAGGACCGCTGGCCGAAACAGTGCTCCCGGGTGTAAGCAGTTGACGGTCACCGACAACGCGCTTGACGACCGGAGTGTCCGCCGGCACGAGTACTTTGATCTCTCCGCCCTTGT
Source organism: Candidatus Binatia bacterium (assembly GCA_025924215.1). Taxonomy (GTDB): domain Bacteria; phylum Desulfobacterota; class Binatia; order UBA9968; family UBA9968; genus WHTF01. The sequence goes on along the minus strand of JAICEJ010000076.1, from coordinate 6,254 downwards.
ACTTTAGCGTTAGCATTCGGCCTTTTACGTTTTGCACCGCCACGTCCTCGACGGTTTCAACATTGGCGTTGGTCATGGTCGAGCCGCTCTGCGGCGCCGAGGTTAAAGGCCTGTGGCCTTCTCCGGTGCCGCGCTGGTCCTCGGAAAAAATGTGCAAGCGGCTGGCGCGGAAAGTGCCATCCGGCTGCTTTTCCGCGGTGGCTCCGACATACATCCCGGAGGCAACATCGGAAAACTTCACCGGCACTTCCCCCCGAATAATCGTGTTGCCGCCAAGCTTCACGACAACCGGACCGCTATTGGCCATCAGTGACATATCTGAACCTGTGATCGATGATATGGTGCCATTGACCGAAATGGTGTTTCCCGCCGAGCCGGTTTGAGCCCCAGCATTGCCGCCGATCAGCGTCAGACCGATTACTGATGCCATCGAAAAAATGCGAATAAAACTCCATTGACAGAATCTCTTCATGGCTTTTCCTTCCAAGCTTATCGCGTTGCATTCCCCAAAACCGTCAGTATCTTCTAACTGCCGCGCAATATTGCACGTTAGATAATTGCGTGGCTGATCAGGAGCTCGAGGCTGTTTATTCTTTTAGGCTTGCCGCGCTTCGATCAGTAGATGGCTCGCGGTTCGCTGATTCGGTTTTGCTACGTTCCTCGGCAAAATACCGGGCCCATCGCACCAGCCGTATGCAGGCTGCGGTAAAGCCAAGGGTTGTCAGTGCCATCATGATCCACGGAGAAGTATTGAAATAATTATCAAGCAGGTAGCCGATGAATAATCCGCCGATAATACTTCCGGGAAGCTCCAGAGCCATAGCTACAAGGACTCCGGCTTTGCGGCTTACGATGGGATACTTTATCCCGCCAGGTTTTTTGTCCTGGCTGCGCGGGTATAGCCGTTTGTTCGGAGCAGCCATGATTGAATTGAGATTAACAGATATCGGTGTCGTCAGGAATAAGCCAGGCACACGAGGTGTGACAAGCCTGATCTTGTTTAGGCTTGTTAGACTAGCCCGGTAAACTCTATTTGACTCCGAAACATCGAAGCTTAACCCGGCTGAAAAATATCCGGCGAACTCTAGATCGGGATTTATGCGTACACTTGAGGCCAAGTATCCTTGGCACAACTCCGCTCCAAGCTCAGTCAATCAATACGGCAAACTTATTTCTGAAATATCAGAGATGGACATTGACATCGTCCCCCACACCACGTAGTGTGAATCATCTTCTTCAGTCTATGGCCTTCTGGGGAAAGCACAAATTTGAAGGCCTCTTCCAGTCTCTATCCTTGCGAAGCTCTCTTTAAATGATTTCCGATCAGGGCGTGGTTTAAATATTTTGTTAGTCCATGTTCTCCCATTTGCAGTCGGATTCTCAGGGTCAAAGACAATAACAGTCTCTCATAGGAGGAGAACATGGGTAGTAAATTATATGTAGGTGGGTTGCCTTATTCCGTAACGGAAGGGCGTCTACAGGAAGTTTTCTCGATACACGGTACGGTTGAATCGGCTAACGTGATTGCCGATAAAATGACCGGCCAGTCTCGCGGCTTCGGCTTTGTCGAGATGAGCTCGGGCAGCGAGGCCCAAAGCGCCATCTCGGCGCTAAACGGCACACAACTCGATGGCCGCACTCTGACCGTCAATGAGGCTAAGCCGATGGCCAAGCGCGATAGCTTCGGTGACGGCGGAGGCCGGGGTGACCGGAATGGCGGCGGCGGACGGAATCGCTGGTAGTCCTTAGTCGACACAAGTAACACAGAAGAGGGGAGCAACAGATCGGGTTGCTCCCCTCTTTTTATTTAACGAGCCGTTCCGGCTCAGCAGTATCGATAAATGAGAGCAGCGATCGCGGACAGTCGGTGCTATGCCGCATGGCGCCGTTGGTTTTGAAGAGGCAACACAGCCGCTTTATATGATTACGGTGCTTAGGCCAGGATGAAAACAGGATTGTTACTAGATGGGGGCGCGCCGGCTGATGAGAAGAAGCTGAGGCCGGCCGATACGCGGTGGAGGAACAGAGACATCATAACCTCGTCGCCGGAGATTTCGTGCCCTTTGAGACGCTAACATCCAGCTTTGAAACGAGGTGCGTGCTAAATTTTCACGCAGCTGGTTCAAATTCTTCTTCTTGATCAGCGTGTGTTTGTCCTTGTTTTGCTTCAAGTTAGTCCTTCCATCAGACCGCTGTGAAGATTGTCTTAGTTACTTTAAGCGGCCAGATTTGTCAAATACTTTTGACCTTCTTGTTTGTACTTTTCGCAAAACCCGGCTTGATACTGGGCGTTGCCTTACGGGTCTGCCTAGTTGCGCCGGCGATTTTTGATGTATACACATGCGCCTACTAAGGTCCGGCTTGCGTTTGGGTGCCCGACTCAGCCGAATTAAAGCCACGCCTGGAGCGACAGCGCTATTTCGGGAGTTTTGATTCCCTTCAGTTGACACGAGAATCCGGAATCGAATAACCTTTGGCCGCTCGGGCAGAAAGAACTTCCCGATGTACCTAGTGATTGGGATACAAAAAGAGGATAGGGGTGAATCGAAAGTATTTGGCGGGCAAGGATCTAACTCTGGATTGGGGGAGTGAGCCATGAAAAGTTTTGTTATCGGTTTCTTGTTTCTGATTTTAGGTGCTGCCAACCTCGAGGCTCAGGCTCCTTTCTACGAGGGCAAAACTATCAGAATCATCGTCGGGCTTCCCGCTGGCGATGTCTATGATCTCTACGCCCGCATGCTAGCCGAGCATATGGGGAAGCATATTCCTGGTAACCCCAACATCATCGTGCAAAACATGGCTGGCGCATCGAGCATGATTACGGCGAATTACGTCTACAACGTAGCCAAACCGGACGGTTTGACGTTTGGGTCGATTCTGCCTTCGCTTTATTTCGATCAGCTCGTTGGACGATCGGAAGTAAAATTTGACTGGCCCAAATTCACCTGGTTGGGGAGCTTCGAGAAGTCAAATAACTTGCTCTATATGCGCAGTGATACGCCGTTCAAAACGATTCACGACGTGACCAAGACCAATGAGTCTCCTAAATGCGGCTCCACCGGCACAGGCTCGCCATCCTACTATTTAGTAAAACTGATGAATGAAAGCATCGGCGCGAAGTTCGAAATAGTTACCGGATATAAAGGAGGACAGGAAATCGACCTAGCGGTGGAAAAAGGCGAAGTGGATTGCCGCGCTTTTACCGTCACGACGTACTTTGCGCGCGAGCCTTTCATCAGCTGGCGTAAGAAGAATTTTGTGCGGGTTTTATTTCAGACCGGCAAGACCCGGGACACGCGCTTGCCCGAGGTGCCCACCGTTCAAGAGCTCATCGAACAATACAAGACTCCGGAAGCGACCAAACGCATGGCAGCATTGGTGTTAGCATCCGGAGAATTTGGCCGTCCCATCATAGCCACGCCCGGCATACCGGCAGATCGTGTGAAGATGCTCCGAGAAGCGTTTAGCAAGACCCTTAGCGATCCGGCATTGTTGGCGGATGCTAAAAAAAGGAGGCTGGATATAGATCCGACCAGCGCTGAGGATCTCGAATCTCTGGCCAAAGAGGTTTTCACCGCCAATCGGGATTTGATTGAGCGGATGAAAACGTTGCTCAGTAAGTGAACGGGCCTAAGGTGAGCCGGAGAAACTCGTGTTCGTGCTCGTGAATGAACTCGTACAGGAACAGAGAGAGGTTGGTTGCGCGGATGAGCTTTTTGTTTCTCGGAGGCATATCGGCATAGCCGATACGGGATCATGGATTGCTTCAAGTCAACGGCCGATTGCCGTGCACGCTTTGCGTCTTAAGGATTATTTTACCGCGCCTGTGCGGGGCGCCTTCGAGCATCTCGTGGGCCTGCCGGCCTTCGTCGAGCCAGAGCACTTCACCAACTTGAGTCTTTAGCCTGCCCGCATCGACGAGCTCGGTAATTTTTTGCAATCGCTCGGCAGTGACCTCAACCAGGAAGAATGACGCTCGCACCCCGTGTCGGTGAGCCTTTTCTTGGGATGGAGCAGCCGATGAAGAGACGATGACGCCGCCACGCTTAACCACATCATAAGATCGTTCGAGGATCTCGCCGCCGACGGTATCGATCACGACGTCGACGTCTTTAACCTTTTCCTCAAAGCGGCTGGCGCGGTAGTCGATCACCCCCAGGCCGCCGAGACTACGGATGTAGGAAACATCACCAGCCGCCGCGGTGGTTATCACCATGGCTCCCGCTTGTTTGGCAAACTGCACTGCGTAGCCGCCAACATTACCAGCGCCGCCGTGGATGAGCACTGACTGTCCGGCGCTCAACCGGGCAAACTCAAACACCATCTGCCATGCGGTTACGCTCACGACCGGAACTGAGGCAGCATGGCTGTAATTGAGGGTTCGCGGCTTGGGCGCGATCATGCTCGGTTTAGCGCGAGCATAATCGGCACAGGCTCCAGTGAAGCTGTCGGCCGTTACGCCAAAGACTTCGTCGCCAATTTTGAATCGCTCCACACCGGAGCCGATCGAGTCTATCACACCGGAAAAGTCAGACCCTAAAGTGAGTGGAAGGGTTTGCGGTAGAGCGCTGTCGCCGCGGCGGATCAAAGCATCCCAGGGCCCAACACCGGCGGCTTCCACCTTGACGACGACCTCCCCCGCGTTTGGCACAGGCTTGGGGATATCCTCTATGCGGATTACCTCGGGACCGCCAAATCTGTGAATTCGAACAGCCTTCATTTCAACGTTCACGATCAAATATGCCAGCCGAGTCCGTCGTCTGAGGAGCGGCGGCGACGCGAACCGACTATCGGTAACAGACCCTCCGGCGAGGTCAATGCTCGGGCACTTGAAAATGCATGATCAGCTGAACTGCAAGAGTGAACGGAAATCAACTCGGCACAATATCCAAACTTGTGACTTAAACTCAGGAGTGTCGAGATTAGCTGTAGCGACAACGCGGTGAAAATACTGCTGCGCTCGTCAATTCTGTTGAGGGTCGACTGTTGTTTTGCTGCTTACTGCTGCAAGTTGTTTTCTTTCCGCCGCGGGAATCAGGTGACGCTCCATGAGATCGTAAATGGCGCGCTGGTGTTCCCGTCGTCCATCATCAGGCGTCGGTACCGCGGTGGTAACTACCACTAGCTTGAGACCAGGCACTGTGAAAATAAATTGGCCGCCATGTCCCCAGGCATAGTGGGTCGTCTGCCCGCCCAAAGTGTCGATCCACCAGCCGTATCCATAATCGCGGCCGCTCCAGCTGGATTTGGTGCGCGGCTTGAGAGATTCCTCCACCCACCGCGCCGAGACGATCTGCTTCTCCTTCATCGATCCGCGGTTAAGATAGAGTTCGCCGTATTCAAGCATGGCCCGCGGAGTTAAATGCATATCGTTGCCGCCCAGGTAGATGCCTTGCGGGTCGCGGATCCACGGGCGAATCGCGATAGCCAGCGGCTCCGCTAAGTACCGCCGAGCGAAATCAAACGTGCTCATCTTCGTCGCCTTGGTCAGTATCGCCGAGAGCAGGTGGGAGTTGCCTGTGCTATAGATCATCCTGCCGCCGGGTTCGTCGATCAGAGGGCGGGTCAATACGTGACGCACCCAGTTGGCGCTGGTTACCCATTGTCCGTAGTTGACGTTGCTGGTGGTCTCTAGGCCCGAGCGCATGGTTAAGAGATCTTCAATAGTAATCCTCTTCTTTGCAGCATCAGCGTCGGCGCCGAAATGCTCCGGAAAAAACTTGGCAATTGGATCTGTAATAGATTTGAGCTGCCCGCGGTCCAGCGCGATGCCGATAAGAGTCGATATGATACTCTTGGAAGCTGACTTCAGATTGGCCGGGTGGTTCGAGCGCGCGCCGTGAAAATAGCGCTCGTCGACGAGCTCTCCGTCAATTGAAATCAGCAAACTCCTGAGGCGGGGCAGGCTACTGAGGGCTTCCTCAAAGGAAGGCGCGGCCCTTTCGGTGACGGATGAACTGCCAGTAGCCGGCATGGTAACAACCGTCATCAAGGCAAAGAGAAGCGGCCGGAGGATTTTCGCACAAGCAAGTTTCAGCTTAATTTGCATTATTCTGTCGTATCTCCGATTCTGCATAACGCTCTACCTTGAGTTTTTCCATGAGATAAAGGGATCACCAATCGCGTAGGTATATTAACTTAATCACTTACCGACAGTAAGAGAGATCATTGCCGTCCCCGATTGACATGAAAGCAGCTGGTCGGTTAGTCTCCGTTGCAAAAAGAAAAAGTGCCGGGCCCTATCTCCTTTATTA
>JAICEJ010000075.1 GCA_025924215.1 Candidatus Binatia bacterium | reverse complement strand
GGCAAGGATCCTGTGACACGCCGTGTAGCGGAAGAGATCATAGCGTCGCAGACAGTTGAGATTGCGGCGATGAAGGAGCGGCTTGCAATTCTTCGTCGTGGCGAGGACCCCGACCCTGGCAACTTTCCGGCGCTCCACGGCACTCGCGGCGTCACGCCGTAATGATTCCGCAGTGGATCAATATGATGTCAGAGTCCAATTGGACTCATACTGCTAACGGATTCTTTTGATAAAGCTGGTATATTGAAGATCCAGGAGCAGAAACGAAGTCTGGTGCTGGGAATCGATTGCTGGGGCTCCGGCTGCAAAACTTTTAGACGACCCTGGCGGGAAGGAAAATGCATGAAGATTGTACTGCTTGCTTTGGCGATGTTGGTGGCTGCCTGCGCCAGCCCGCCGCCACCGACTCAAACGAGGGATAAGACCACGACAACGGCAAACCCAAGCAGCTTGAGTCGTGATACTACGGATTGCGAGCGTCAGGCTGCGCTGGCCGGCGCCGGTGAGAGAGCCAAAGCTTTTGAAAGCTGCATGAAAGAGAAAAACCGGACGCCGGGGCGTTAAAAGCGGATAAAGATCCAACCGCGGGAGATTGCGCCGCCGATGGGGGACTAGCGCAACACCTCTCGTTGTCTGAGATCCGCAATCTTCTGGCTGGACATCCCCAGTAATTCACCGAATACCGACTCGTTATCGTCGCCGGCGAAGCGCGCTTGCTCTTCACCCGTAAGTTTCGCTTCGCTCGACCGCACTGACGGCCCGGCGCGCGTCACCCAACCCGTGGACTGATGAAACACCTCCCGCGCAGAGCCGCGCTCGCGCAGGTGTGGATCGCGATAGAGATCTTCGGCGGTTTGCACTACCCCGGCGGCTATGCCGTTGCGCTGCAAAATCATCATGACCTGATGCGGCGTGTGCCGCACTGTCCACGACTCGACCAAAGGATCGAGCTCTGAACGATTTGCAACTCGGGATGAAAGATTCGCGAACCGAGCATCTGCAAGCCACTCGCGATGACTGACGACATCGCAGAAGTGCGCCCATTCTTCTTCCGTCTGCACCGAAATGACACACCAGCGGTCGTCTCCCTTGCATTTGTAGCAGCCGTGCGGCGCAGCGAACGCGCTGAAATTGCCGCGTGGTTGAGGCTCCCGCCCGGTTAGCAGCCATTCCAGATGTGCCGGAGCAATGAGCGAGGCAGCCGTTTCGGCCTGGGAGAGATCGATGTACTGGCCTTCGCCGGTACGCGCGCGATAGTGCAGCGCCGCTAAAATCGCCAACGCGCCGTAGGAGGGGGCGATGTAATCGGGAAAGGCGGTCTGACAAGCGGCACCCGGCCGCTCGCTTTCGGGATCGCGCCAGAGATAAGCCATGCCGGAATAAGCCATGAGAATTGGTCCGAAACTGACATAGTCGCGCCGCGGCCCGGTCTGACCAAAAGCCTGAAGGCTGGCCATGATGATGTCGCTGCGAACTTCGCGCATGCGCGGATAGTCAAGTGACCAACTCGCCATCACCCGGGCGCTGAAATTTTCCGCGACAACGTCCGATTGAGCGATGAGGCGCTTGGCGAGATCCACTCCCTCGCTGTGCTTCATGTTGATGGCGATCCGTTTGCGGCCGCGGTTACTTTCGAGATCGGAGGCAATTTGAAATCGTTGGCCGCGCTGCGGACTGCGGATGGCCCGACCGGCTTCAATGGAAATAACCTCTGCGCCATGTTCAGCCAACAGGCAGCCCAGGGCCGGTCCGACAACGCCGGTCGGAAAACTGATGACTCTGATGCCCGCAAAAGCTCGGCTACTGCTCTCCGGTGATTTCAATGATGCCAGCGCCGGTGAGGGTCGCGACCAATCGCAGGCTATCATTGATTGATGTTCGCCAACGAGCGGCGCGCCCCGGCCGATATGCCAGGGGCTTTCAGAAAATTTATAAGGATCCCCAGGAAAACGGTGCCGACCTAAATGAGCGTGGTTGATTTCCGCAACATAGTCGCGATGCCGGGTCTGTTCATCATCGAGAAAGGCTCTGGGCGAGTTAATTGGGGCGGCGGCCAACCGCCGCCCTTGAAATTCGTCGAAGAAAGTTTTCACATGATAATTCAAAGTGCGGGCCTCGATGAGGCGATCGAGCAGCGGGCGTAGTGGCAATCGGTTCTGCACGTTCTCGAATTTGGGATCGATCAACTCCGGTGGATTTCCGAGCCATTCAACCAGACGTCGCCAGTGATCCGGTTGGTTGCAGAAGATGCGCACAAAACCATCTTTGCACTGGTAGGTCTCAGCAACCGTCGTTGCCTGGCTGTGTCCGGTGCGCTGCGGTACTTCACCGGTGACACTGTAGCGCGTGATGATGCGTAGAAACGGATCGGCAACCAACACGTCCTGAAGTGAGATGTCCAGATGATCGCCACGCGCAGAGACGCGCCGGTTGAACAGGGCTACCAAGGTGCCAAACGCCGCATGCACGGATCCCAGACGATAGGCGATATCGCACGGACCGCTGAGCGGGGCGCGCTCGGGATGGCCGCATAGATTCATCAAACCGCCCATCGCAAATGCGACGATATTCGGCGACTTGAAATCGCGATAAGGGCCCGTGCTGCCAAAGCCACTGATGGAAGTCATGACCAGTGCTGGATTGATGGCTTGCAGATCTTCGTAGCCGAGACCGAGCCGTTGCCAAAATGCCACTGGACGATCTTCGATGAACACGTCCGCATGGCCAACGAGATGGCGCAGCCTTGCACGATCATTCTCCGACTCTAGATCCAGGACAATTCCTTGCTTGTTTGTGTGATAGGCGGCAAAGGAGATGCTTCCTTCCGGGTTCGGACTGTCCTTGAACGGTCCCTCGCCTCGCATGGTGTCGCCACCGGGTGGTTCTATGAGGATTACCTCGGCGCCAAGATTTGCCAGAAGCAGACCGCAGTATCCTCCCATTCGACTGGTAAAATCCAAGACACGTAGACCGGCGAGCGCACCCGATTTCACTGGATTCGATTCGACAGGCATTCGATAGATCCTCGAGCAGTCTCAAATAAAATTTTTCAAACTCACAGCTCAGAAAAAGTTTTCTAATGTCATCCTGTCCACCTGCACAGAAACTGGGCAGAGCCGAAATTCACCCGCAGAAGGTCGGACTTCACCTTCCGTACAACGGATGCACACGATGACTATGCACTCGTTTGGGAATATATTTGCAGCGGACTATAAATAACAAGAGACGCTCGATGTTTACCCTCCAGCGAGTGATTTGTTGATAACGTTGATTATGGCGATGAATCCAGCGCAAACACCTTATCCCATGCTTGCCGATTTAGTTGTCTTGGTTCATCTAGGCTTCGTCGTCTTCGTGGTTTTCGGCGGACTGTTGGTGATGAAATGGCACAGGTTGATCTGGATCCATTTGCCGGCGGTGTTTTGGGGTGTCGCTATCGAACTTTCCGGTTGGATTTGTCCTTTGACGCCGCTCGAGAACTGGCTCCGGCACAAAGGAGGAGAAGAAAACTATCAGTTTGATTTCGTCGCGCATTACCTCTTGCCGATGCTTTATCCGCAAGGGCTGACGCGTAAGTCGCAGATTGTTCTCGGTGCTCTCGTGGTCGTCGTGAATGGCGCGATCTATGGGTGGGTCTTCAGAGAAAGAAAAGTTCAACGGTTCAATAGTTCAACCGTTCAACGACCTGCCAGGCGGTAACTCCGGACTCGTTAATCTCGAACTTTCAGCATCAGCTCAGTCTCAGCCGACAAAGTAAAATCAAAAGTTCAAAACTTCCATGCATTTGAGCTGAACTTGAGACCGGTCTGACGTTGAACTTTTGAACCGTTGAACTGTTGAACGAGTCTCGGTCTTAATCCGTTTTCGAAATGGGGGCGAGCTTCCCGCTGCTGTCGTAAACCTCGATGGGCCCGTATTTTTCCAGAGCAGGTTTGATCTTGTCCGCATCGCCTACCGCCACAAGCTGCATCGTGTCCGGGTCGAGATAGGTACGTGCCACACGCTGCAGATCTTGTTCGGTCACTGCCATGATTTGGCCCGGATAGTTGTCCCAGTAATCTGGAGGAAAGCCATAGGTTTTCTGCACCATGGCAAAAGCCAGTACGCCAGTCGGCTGCTCCAGAGACAGGGCAAAACGCGCGGTGATAGCGCGTTTGGCATCAGCCAATTCGCTATCAGAAACCTTTTCATCGCGAATGCGCCGGATCTCGTTGAAGAATTCAGCCACCGCTGGGGCGGTCACTTCCGTGCGCATACTGCCGCCGGCGCGCCATGGACCGGCGTAACGAAGCGCGGTCAGATCGCTGTAGACTCCATAGGTGTAGCCTTTTTCCTCGCGAAGATTCAAAAACAACCGGGCCGCGGCGCCGCCGCCAAGGATGTGATTCATGACCACCAGCGGTACATAGTCCGGACTACGGCGCTCGATGGCGATGTTGCCCAGAGCGATGGTTGTTTGCACCGAGTCGGGCCGATCGACCAGATAAACTTTTCGCTCGGTGGTTGGAAGGGCATTGGCCGGCAAGGTTTCTTTCAAACTGGTCGCTTCCCAATCCGCCAGCCATTTCTCGAGCTTGGGGATCAGTTCTCCAGCGCGCACGTTGCCGGCAAATCCCAAAATTGCATTTTGCGGCACATAGCGCTCGCGATGCCACTTTGCCAAAACCGCCGGTGTCAACGATTCGAGCGATTCTGCTGTCGCTGAGACGATTGCAGCCGGATGATGGCTGAAAAGCGCGCGGTTGAAACGCTCGCTGGCGAGAAAACTAGGTGATGCTCTCTGCTGGCGCAACTGCACGCTCAATCGTTGCTTCAGGTTGTCTAGTTCGCGGGCCGGAAAACTAGGATGAAGCAAGACCTCCAGCGCCAGAGGAAACCAGATGTCAAAGTTATCGCTCAATCCGGAGGCGCCAAAAGTAGTGACCGAAGAGCCGAAGTCCGCCGATCCGCTGAAACTTGCTCCCAATTTGTCGGCCTCTTCGGCAATTTGTTTGCTGTCGCGCGATTTCGTCCCCTCGCGTAGCATCTGCGCCGTGACACTCGCCAGCCCGGCAACATTCTCGGGTTCGTACAAAGCTCCTGCGGCGCTGATCTGCAGTTGAACCGAGATCGCCGGAAAGCGGTGATCTTCGGCGATCAGCACGGTAAGGCCATTTTTCAATTTCGCTTCTACGGGTTTGGGCAGCTTGACTCGAAGAACCTCGCTCGACAGCGGTGCTTGGTTCTTTCTTTCTACTTTACTCGTCGGCGTGCTCGGCGCCGAGTCTTGAGCGCGAATCGGAGGAGTTAGAAATAGAAACCCAGCCGCAAGGCTGATTGCCGCCGCCCAAAATCCATAAGATTTACGAGAGTAATTCATATCAGCGATTGATCGTCGCGGTGGGTGAGGCTGCTTTGGCTTTCGGCAACGTCGTCACGACCGTTCGATTGCTCTCCTTCAAGTAATTGTTGGCAACACGCTGCAAGTCGTCCGTGGACACCTTGAAGATTTTTTCCTGAACTGAATTGATCAGCCCTGGATCGTTGTAATAAACCGCATAATAACCCAGGGTATTCGCACGACCGCGCGTGCTGTAGAAACTCTGCGCCCGCTGGCGACGGACCTGAGTGTGTACCTTTTCTATTTCCCAATCCATGACAGCTTCGGTCTTGGTTCGCTCCAGTTCTTCATAAACGAGCTTTTCAATCTCGTCGAGGTTGATTCCCGGCCGGGGCATAACCGAAACCCAAAACAGAGATGGCCCGCGACGTTCGTCCGGTCCGGCGGAAATACTCAGGGCGAGCTCTCTGTCCTTGACAAATTTCTGGTAAAGCCGCGACGATAATCCACCCGATAAGACCTGCCCCAATACCTGCAGCGCATAAGAATCCGGAGTGTTCCCGGGTGGAATTTTATAGACGATATCGAGCCGGGGCGTTTGCGCAAAGGCATCCTCTATGGTGGTGCGGCGTTCAACGTGTTGCTCCGGCTCCGCAACATCGGGAACGGGCGGCGGTGGCTGTGACGGAATGTTCTCGAAGTATTTTTTGATCAGTGCCATAGCCTGTTCCGTTTTGAAAGCTCCCACCAACGAGAGCACCGCATTGTTGGGCGCGTAATAAGTTCGAAAGAACTCCGCGACATCCTTTAGAGTAGCCGCGTTCAAGTCCTCCATGGATCCAATGGTCGAGTGCTTGTAGGCGAAATTGTCATAGGCGGTACCGATGACTGCTTCATAGGTTCGACCATAGGGGCGATTGTCGACTCCCTGGCGCCGCTCTTCCTGGACGGTATGGCGCTGGTTGTCCAGATTGGCCTGATTGATATTCAAAGAGCGCATGCGATCGGCTTCCAGAAATAGGCCAAGCTCGAGCTGGTTCGCCGGCAAAGTCTGAAAGTAGTTGGTGCGATCCGAATTGGTGGTGCCGTTGGCGCTGCCGCCGTTATTAAGAACCAAAATAAAGTGCTCGCCCTTACCGACATTTGCCGAGCCCTGAAACATCATATGTTCAAAGAGGTGAGCAAATCCCGTGCGGCCCGGCTTCTCGTCACGAGAGCCGACATTGTAGGTGACGCAGATCGAGTAGGTTGGCGCATGCGGATCTTCCGAGAGAATGATACGCAAGCCGTTGGCAAGTTTATATTCTTTGAAGGATACAGCGATGCTATCGGCAGACTGAGCGGCGGCCTGGGCCGGCCTTATTTGCGATTGTTCAATCGCGCCCGCAGCGACAATCAGCAGGATGAGCAGCGCAAGCGAAAAAGAAATGGCTTTAGACAAGTCATACTCCAGAGTTATAAGTTTTGATTGACTAGCCATCGCCACAGCTTTATCACCGGCGATGCAAAACAGTCACTCCACTCAGTATATGGGGACTATCCGGGAGCAGCAAGCGCACTGCTCGTCTGTTTCCTGTATCGGTCGGCTACTCCTCCATTAAATCATCCATGAAGTGATTTCGCGATCATTCAAATTGGGTTGACAGCCCTTGTTTCCCAGCGGTAACGTCGGCCATAAAATCGACGAGGTGAGTTTATATGGCCGGGCCGGTGAAGGAGTTTGAGGTCCATCCTTATGTCCAATTCATGATGGACAGGTACAGTCCCTATAAAAAGTGGATCGAGTCCGAAGGCGTGCCGATCATCGGCGGGGCTTTCGTCAAGGACGTGCGCACCGAGAAACTTGGCTATTGGAAGCGTAAAGAGTGCAAAGGCGCCATCTGCACGTTTTCCGATCAGATGGTTGCCGATGCCTACATCGCCGAGATCGATCCGGGAACGAGCACCAAACCTCAACGTCAGCTCTACGAAGAAATCATCACCGTCGCTGCTGGCCGGGGCGCAACCACCGTATGGTATGAAGGCACGAGCAAGCGAGTTTTCGAATGGGAACGAGGCAGCACCTTCGCGATTCCACTTAACGCGTGGCATCAGCATCATAATGCCAGCGGCTCTGAGCCCTGCCGCTATTTCGCGCTCACCAGCCAGCCAGTGGCGTTCGAGCTTTTCCGAGACCCAGAGTTTATCTTCAACACGAATTATATGTTCAAAGACCGCTTCGATCCCGGTGACCCCGAATTTTTTTCCAAAGAAGGGCAGTACTTCACCGAGTACTACGGCGGCATTCTCCATTCCAACTTCATCCCTGATATCCGGAAAATCAACCTCGTGCCGCGCGAGAAGCGCGGCAAGGGCACGCGTAACATGTATATTCATATGTCCGGAAGCGCGATGTTGGCTCACGTTTCGCAGTTTCCTGTAGGACGGTACAAGAAGGCGCATCGCCATGGCCCCGGTGCTCATGTGTTTCTACTCGACTCGACGGGTTACACCTTGATGTGGAACGAGGGGGAAAAACCCGAAAGGTACGACTGGCACGAAGCGACCTGTATCTCCCCGCCGGCCGGCACGTGGCACCAGCATTACAATACCGGCAAGGAGCCGTGTAAATTTGTCGCGCTGCATGCGAACACCGCGGTGCAAAGAGAAGAAAGGGGCGTCGAGCAAATCGAATTTGAGGACGAAGATGAGTCGATGCGCAAGCTCTACGAGCACGAATGCGCCAAGAATGGGGTCAGAGTGGATATGCAGTAGTCCGCACGGTGAGATGAAGCCGCCCCCTAGCGCATTTGCGGCTCGAGTCATTGGAGGTTTCATGAATCAACTTAAACCGACGTCGGTCGTCTTCATTGGTTACCTGGTCCTAATTGTTTTATTTGGTGTCTTAAGCACGAGTGAAGCATCCGCGGCATCCGCTTCGAGTCCGCCACGCGAGAGTGAATCCCAAAGTGAATCCATCAATGAGCTTTATGAAAAAGCCAAGAAAGAAGGCGGCCAGCTGACGCTTTACATAGCGCTGTCGGCGCGTTCGGAAGAAATCATCCTGCCGTTGTTCAAGAAACGCTTTCCCGCCATTGCAGTGAACCACATCGACGCGACCTCCGATAAATTGGTGGCGCGAATCTTGGCGGAGCAGCGCGGCGGACGAATCATCGGCGACGTATTCGGCGGCACTCCGGGTTATCTGGCTCAAATGACCGAGCAGAAACTGCTGGCGCCGCTTGCGATTCCTGAGGCGGCGGCTTATCCGGCGATGCTCAAGGGAGCGGAGTGGGTGGCAACCGACATGCAGTATTTTATCGCCGGATGGAACACGAATCTGGTTAAAAAAGGCGATGAACCTAAGCAGTTTGAAGATTTCGCTGATCCGAAGTGGAAAGGCAAATTAATCGCCGAACCCCGGGATTTCCAGCTGTTGATGGGTCTGGCCAAGAGAAAATACAACAGTGACGAAAAGGCGGTCGAGCTATTAAACAAAATCGCCGCCAACGGCGTGGAGTTCCACAAAGGTCATTCGCAGCTCATCGAACTGTTGGTGGCAGGCCAGGCGCCGGTTTGCCTCACCTGCTATTCGCACCATTTCCCGCCGCGAATGAAAAAAGGCGCGCCGATTCTGCCGCTGTTGAGCGAAGGCGTCGGCGAGGTCGGTGGCAGCGTGGCGATTCTCAAAGGCGCGCCACACCCGATTGCGGCTCGGCTGTGGGCGCGGTGGGCTGTCAGCGATGAAGGGCAGAGAGCCTATGCGCAGGCCGGTGAAACACCGGCTCATCCGAACGTCGAGCCGGCGGAGAAGGTACGGCCTGAGACCACCCATATGTTGACTGCCGAGGAGGTTAAGGAGTTTCCGAAATACGAGAAGCTCTGGAAGGGAATTTTCCAGATCCGATAGCTAGAACGGCAAGACCGTTCCCACGCGTTTCGCCGCCGCGGAATGATAGATGTGGTTCGCTAGCGCGACATCTTGATTGACCAAGCCGATGGCGCGAATGAAAATCCGCTCCCGCTCGGATTGGCGTCCGGGCTTTTTGGCTGAAAGCAGTTCCGGGAGCTCGGCATAAAGATCTTTTTCGCTCAAAAACTTTTCTTGCAACATTCGCTGCATGTCCGATTTGTTCCTGCAGTGCACCCAACTATCGACGACAAACTTGTCGGCATTCTTGTAAACGTCGCTCTCCATTTCCTGATGTTTGCCGATCGAGTAGACCGTTACGCCGGCAGCGAGCCAATGGTCTTTAACGAACGGCGCAGACGCAGTTGTCGCTGAGACCACCAGGTCGGCGCCGTTGAGGGCTTCCTCGGTGGAATCGACGGGACGGATCTTTAGGTTGTAGGCAGCTCCGAGTTCTCTGGCGTAACTTTGACGGGACTCAGTGGTGCGCGAGGTGACACGGATTTCTTTTAACGCAAACGCCTGCGCCATCACCGGCACGACGGCTCTCGCGGTATCACCGGAGCCTAGCATCGCCAGGATCGCGGCGTTTTTGCGCGCGAGCAAGCGCATTGCGACGGTCGCCGCCGCTGCAGTCCGCACTGCATGGCACCAGTCCTCGTCCATGATGGCACGGATCTCTCCGCCTTCCCGGTCGCTGAGAATCAGAATTCTTCTCGGTCCCCTTGGCGCGCGCGACACATCGCGGCTACCACCCGCGGCTTTAATCGAGCGAATACGAAATCCTGCGACCGGCTCAGTTGCAAGCGCACAGCCGGTGACCCATGACTGCCAGCCTTGCTCCGGTTTGATCGCGAGATCTTCGGGTGTCGACCAGATCACTCGACCTTCGCTGTGATCGCGCAGCGCTTGCTCAGTAATTTCGGTCGCACGGCCCAGGTCGAGAACTCTTTTGACGTCCTCGTTGGATAAATAGAGAATGCCTTTTTGTTCCATGGATTTTTCAACAACACACGCGAGTGGGAAATCCGAATATTGAATCCGCAACAGACGCGAAGAATTCAATGCTAACTACGATCCAAATCGGAGTGTTTGAAGTTTTCCGATTTTCGAAGAATCGATATTACTTGATTATGTCTAACTTGCGACAACCGGTGGTCAAAAATACAGGACCTTTCTCGGTAATGAGCACGTCTTCTTCGAGATGAACCGCGCTTTTTTCAGAGCGAACTTTCGGTTCCAAGGCGAGGACCATTCCGGTACGATAGACCTCGGTCTCGACTTCGTTGAGCGATGGCGGTTCGGCTCTCGACATGCCGATGCCATGGCCGATACGTTTTGGGCTCTCCACTGCCTGATAACCGCGCTTGACCAATTCACGATTAGCCACGCGAGAGACCTCGGCGATGGGCGTGCCGGGCTGCATCGACTCGAAACAGAGCTCGATCACGTCGCAGGCGGTCTCATGATCTTTTTTGTGTTCGGCGGTGGGTTCGCCAAAGATCGTCATTCGCGTGACGTCGCCGTAGTAGCCTTCATAACAGGCGCCGAAATCGGCGATCATGCGGTCGCCCTGATTGTAGCGGCGGTCGTCGTAACGGGTCGAGGAATTAAGCATGAGAAAACCAGGATGGCGCGGGTGGGCGCCTTCCTCGATCATCGATATGTAGAGCCGATCCGCGACTTCGCGCCGGGTCATACCTGGTCTCAATTGAGGTAAGCAGCGATCGTACGCTTTGACGGAAATAGCACAGGCCGTGCGCATGAAATCGATTTCCTGAGGGCTCTTGATCAGCCGCATTTCGGTTAGCGCAGCGGTGCCGTCTTTAATTTGTGCTTTTGGTAAAGCTTCGGTTAATCGTGAAAGATAGTTTACCGGAAAACCCAGACGCTGATCGTCACCGAGCTCAAATCCCAACTTAGATTCCCCGAGACCTATCTCTTTGAGACAATTGCCGATCATTTCTTCAGGAAAGGGCACGTCCGTATAGGCGCGCACTTCACCGATCCATGGCAGCGCTTTGGCTTTAGCTTTGTCATTGCCATAGACGAGCAGCAGCGGCTTACCGGTTTTCGGTAGAACGCAGATCTGCGGTCGCTGGATATGATCCAGCTGATAACTGATGAGACCGGTGAAATACCAGTAGTTGTTTTTTTCCGAAACGACCAATGCGTCAAGACCGTCGCGCTCCATCAGCGTTTGCGCGCGTCGATAGCGGGTCAAATATTCTTCGTCCGCGAACGGGGCTTCGGTTGCCATACCTGCTGCCTCCTTGAGCTTCAGCAAAAACTCTTGCTAACTCGCGAGAGCTTTTCTGCCTTCTACTCGTTTGAGCTTGCCCACATAATCCAGTGCCTCCGTGAGTTGGATCACGGTTGCGTACTTGGCATTCATCTCGAACAGGTTCACCAGGTGCGAGGTGCGGGCACGATCGAAGACGCATTCCTCAACTATAAAGACCGGATAACCGTAGGAGTAGCCGTCGAGCACGGTGCCGCGCACGCAGCCGCAAGTGCTGGTTCCAGTGACCAGCAGGCAATCGATGTTCTTGCGCACCAAGTAGGTGATCAGATGAGTGCCGAAGAACGCGCTGGCACGGGCTTTGTGGACCACGAACTCGCCTTTTTTCGGTTTGATCATTTCGGGAAATGCCACCGCCAGCTTTTCGAAATCGGTGGCATCGACACCGCGTTTGGTGGCATTGCCAAAGGCTGCTTTGAAATCAGGATCGCTGGTCGAATAAATCACCGGCACGTCTGCATCGCGACAGGCATGGAGCAGCTCTTGAATCTTCGGCAATGCATCCCAGGCGACTTGGCCGCAGCTGGTGGGAAATTCGTCGATGGCATCCAGGACGTGCATCGGCTTGGTGCCGGTAAAACCGGTAATGACGTCGATCACCAACAGCGCCGGATTCCGGCCGAAACTGTCCTTGCCTTTATAGCCCGCCTTCTCATAAATCTTTCTTTCTTCTTCCGGAATAATCTGTTCCCATTCGCGCATGATCGCCTCCTTGTAATTACATTAGCAGAAACCTCTTTCAGGCTACTCAAAAGATCTCAGAGGCCCGAGCATAGGAGTCTTTTCAGTAGCCTGCTACCGGATCCCCAGCGCATCATTGTGCAATCGGGTGATCTCACGCAGGTTCTTATAGCTCTCGGGAACTATAACACGCCGTCTAAATCCCTCGAAAAGCTTGGGCGGATCAGGTTTCACATCTTTGCGCGGCCCGATCCGTCTGAAGTCTTTCAGCAATTCCTGTCCCTCTTTGGAGATCAGGTAGTCGATGAATAACTTCCCGGCATTGGGATGCGCAGCTTTCGCCGAAAGCATGGCCACGTTTAGTTCCACATTCACCGGCTCCAACGGTATCCAATCCACGGGCGCGCCGGTTTGCTTCATGCGCTCGATGATTTGCGCATAGACAAATGTCATCGAGCGCTCGCCGATGCTGACAAAATTGGCCCGGTTGGTATTGCCGCGCAGGAAGACCGGTTCTTGCTTGGCAAGGCCTTTGAAATAGTTGATTGCGTTCTGCTGCCCCCATTCCTGACTGAGCCCGTAGAAAACATCGTGGTTCTCGATATCAATGATAAACTTTTGCCTGTATTGCGGCTTGAGCAAGTCCTCGTAATTCTTGGGAAGATCATTGCGCGAAAGGATCTTAGTATTGTAACCGAGCACCAGGGTATTGAGGTAAACCGTAACCCAATAACCTTTGGAATCGTAAAGATCGTCATAAAGGCTGGGAAACTCCGGCGACAAATATGGCGCGATCAAATTTTTCTCGCGCATGGGAATATAAGAAGGCGAGATTCCCACCGCGACATCGAACTTTTGCGCTCCGGCCTGAGCTTCGGTCATGATCCGGCTTACCATCGCGGTGCCGCCCAGGCGCACCAGATCGCCGCGAATGAACGGATACTTCTTGGTAAACGCGTCGAGCACGGGTTTGCTGTTCTGGATGTCCATGGTCGTATAAAAGACCAGAGCCGCTTCCTTCTTGGCGCCCTCAATGACGGACGGTTCCGCCCCCAGCGCAAAAGAAACCGAGCACATCGACAGTACTAAGATCCAGAGTGATCGAGTGAACAGGGGGATTCCTTGCATCAAGCCTTCGACATTATTTTAGCGTTGGTTTAAACATCAAGGAGAATAGGTTTTGTCTCCACGCCGGGTCATGAATAAATCCAACGGCAATTCGGATCCGATGCCTTTTTCACGGGCTTTTTCATACATTTTTCTTGCCGTGGCGGCGAATTGGATGCCCATGCCGGTGTTGTTCTTGAAAAGCGTGATCTCCTTGTCGTCGATGCGCCCGCGGCATTTGCCGTTTAACAGATCACCGAGCTCGTGCAGATCATCGGCTTTGACCATGCCGCGTTCCAGACGTTCGTGAAACTCCGCCTGCTTGTCGATAAATATTTGCGGCTTGTAACCGACAACGATCAGGGCGGCCCTGGTAATCACGTCATCATCCAGTTCTTTGCGCGGCAGAAAGCCGTCGCCGCCGACCAGACTGGTGATATGCATGCCATCTTCCAGCCAGCGGCCCTGAACCACGGGATCGACTGTGTTCGTTGCAGCGCTCACAATATCGCTGCCGCGCACGGCTTCTTCCGCGCTAGCTACCGGCACCACCTCGATCCCGGTATTCGCGCTCATCTCCCGGGCGAACTTCTCACGATTTGCTTTGGTCGGGCTGTAGACTCTGACTCTACTCAGCGGACGGATCGCCAGATGCGCGGTAACCTGAGTCTTTGCTTGCTCACCGGAACCCAACAGCCCCATGACTTTTGAATCCTTGCGAGCCAGGTACTTGCTGGCAACGGCGCTAGTCGCGGCCACACGCATTGCGGAAATATGATGGTCGTCCATGATCGCCAGCAATTCGCAAGTGTCCATGTCGAACAACATCACCAGCCCGATAAAATCACCGGG
>JAICEJ010000074.1 GCA_025924215.1 Candidatus Binatia bacterium | reverse complement strand
GCCAAATTGTTGTCGGTATCGACGCGCGCAAAGGCAAAGTCGCCGTCAAAGGCTGGAAAGAAACGACTGCGATGGATGCCGTCGAGCTAGCCAAACGCTGTGAGCAAGCCGGTGCCGCGCGAATTATTTACACAGATATCAGCCGCGATGGTACTGGCGATGGTGTTAATTTCGCTGAGACGCTGACTATTGCGCGCGCGGTAACGATTCCCATCATTGCGTCAGGCGGCGTAGCGAGCCTGGAGGATCTCAGAACGCTAGCTCCGCTTGAAAATGAAGGAGTGGAAGGGATCGTGATCGGGAGGGCCTTGTATGCGCGAGCTTTCACCCTTCTAGAGGCCAGAGCTGTCCTCGGTAATTGTTAATTCCGAAAAACCGGTCAAGTATTTTTTTCTGCTTTTGAGCATTTCCCGTGACATCTTTGTCATCAATTGTCTTCGAGACCTTGAAAATCTGCGCGCGGTGATCCTTCTCTGCTTGACGTGCGCTGAAGAGGAAGCCAAAATGGCAGCCATAGAAAGGTGTACGCTATGAAAGATAAAAAGTATTCAGTATTGATAGCCGCTATTTTGCTACTTAGCTTTGCCGCTACGCCAGGCATCAGCATGGCGCAACAAGCAAATGAGCGAACGGCCCGGCCGGGGTTCTTTAGCGTCCTCGGCAGCATTGTTTTCACCACGCTGCATGTGCCATTCAAGGCAGTAACCTGTGCCGGGACTCAGGTGACTTCCGCCGTGGCGTACGCAGGTACCTTCGGCGTGGAGGGGCACTATGACGGTGGTACCAACGGGAGAGACATCGGCGAAACGGCTCGACGCTCCTGTACCGGGTCCTGGATTGTCAGACCCTCCCAGGTTGCAAGAGACTACGGCGAATAACTCGTACTCCTCCCGTTATCTCCTGCCTTGCTTTTCGACGAGATGTCCTCCGCGGCATCTCGTCTTTTTTTGATCAGAGCGTTGAGGTAGTGACAGTTTATTCGCTACGCTCAACGCATTCGTAGTTGTATTTTTCAAGTCAGAGCCTGAACCCAATCCATCGTATACTTTGAAACGTGCCGATATTTGCGTTCACTAATCCGTATTCCGTCTAATCATCCTGCTTAAGATCCTCGTTGATCCCTAAAGACATTTACCAAGTCGCATTCTGGCAATCTTTTCCTGATTGCTTGCAATTTGTAAGCGCCGGCTCGTTAAGGAAGATTTTTCTACATCGATGTTATTTGTTCGCCTATAATAGGCCGGGAACGAGGATGGGACAGCTACCCCCTGTAATTTTTGAAAGCATCTACTTTTCAGTTGCATCTTCTGCCGCATGGGCTCCACATATCGAAACGCGCGATGAGTGGTTGGCCTGGGCTTTCGATGATCGGCTCATCGCAGGTAGATCAACCCCATCGATCCGACCCATGCCGTCGATATTACGGCGGCGGGCTGGTTTTCTCGGAAAAATGGCGCTGGAGGTCGCTTATCAATGTCTCGGTGCTAGAACTGATGTTCCAACGGTATTCAGTTCCCGACATGGTGAGGCCTCGCGTTCCGCTGATCTGCTTTTGGATTTGGCTCGCGGGCTGCCGCTTTCTCCCACCTCCTTTAGTTTGTCGGTTCACAACGCGGCGGGTGGTCTTTTTTCCATCGCACGCGGCGACGGAGCCCCAAATATGGCTCTTGTAGCGGGCACCAGCAGTGTCGAACATGCTGTCATTGAAGCTTACGGATTGATTTCGGAGGGTGCGCCGGCGGTTCTGTTGGTTGTTTATGACTGCCCTCTACCAGCTTTGTATTCCGAATTCGAAGATTGTGATGAGCAACCCTACGCTTGGGCATGGTTAATAGAACCGGCGGCTGAGGAGATGTTGTCGCTCCGCTGGGAGGCTGGTTCAGACGTGTGTCCCTCTCAGGGTCAACGCTCGCCGGGTGGATTAGAGGTTCTGCGTTTTTACTTGCGCAAGGATTCAGCGTTAGAGCGGGTTTGCAATAAGCGCCGGTGGCTTTGGTCTCGTCATGTTGAATAGTGTCGTCCGTTGGTGGCGTATCTTTGGCACCGGAGTGAGTTTTGTTGCGGTGGGAGTTGGCGGAGTATTCGTCTTTCCGGTGCTCAATATCGTTATTCATAAACCACAACTGCGGTCGATGCTCGCGCGTCATGTGATTAGTTTTAGTTTCCGCTGCATCGTTGGGCTAATGCGGATTATGGGTGTGTTTCGTTATGAGATCACCGGAATAGAACGATTGAATCGAAACGGACTGCTAATTCTGGCCAACCACCCGACGTTGATCGACATCGTTTTTCTAATGGCTTTCGTCAAGGGCGCGGACTGCATCGTCAAGAGCGGCCTTTGGCGCAATCCATTTACACATTCGACTCTGCGTGCCGCCGCGTATGTCCGAAACGATGATCATGGCGTCCAACTGATCGAAGACTGTGTTGCAGCGATTCGCCGTGGCGGCAATCTGATAATTTTTCCTGAGGGCACGCGCACGCCGAACGATGGCGCAATCGTGCTCAAACGGGGCGCGGCCAATATCGCGGTACGAGGCTTGTGCAATATTACTCCAGTGCTTATACGCTGCGCGCCGCCGATGTTAGCCAAGGGACAAAAGTGGTGGCGGTTACCGCATCATCCGTCACGCTTCACTATCGCAGTTAAAGAAGACATAGACGTGCAGCCCTTTATCACTCGCACCGGTAGTGAGCTTCTGGCCGTTCGGCACTTAACGGACTATCTGCAGGATTACTTTATGAAGGAACAGCCGTCCCATGCAATCGGATGATGATGAAATCAAACAAATGATTATCGATGTTCTTCAGCTCGAAGACGTTACGCCTGCCGATATTGACGTAGATGCGCCTTTGTTTGCCGACGGCCTCGGATTGGATTCTATCGACGCTCTCGAACTCGGGGTTGCCATCCACAAGCGTTATGGGGTTACGCTGCCGGCCGATTCGGATGATACCCGCCGGCACTTCGCATCCGTGCGCGCGCTTGGACTTATGATCAGCAGCAATCGTAAAAAATGAGGGAACCGATATGACTCCGGCAAGCCCAGCCAGCAAGGAAGAGATTTACCCGTGGTTAGTCGACATATTGCATGAAATGTTCGATCTGGATAAGGCGAAGATCACCGGTGAAGCAAACTTGTACACCGATCTGGACATCGACAGCATCGATGCTGTCGATCTCGCCGTCAAACTCAAGCAACTTACCGGCAAGCGGTTGCAACCAGAAGTGTTTAAAAGCGTTCGTACGGTTCACGACGTTGTCAACGCTCTCGCCGGCCTGCTCGCGAAATAGCAGGTGCGTCGCCTCTCAACGTTATGGTCCCTGTCAATCATGGTTCTCTACCCTTTCGCCATCTGGTTGGGTCATGGGCAAGTCGAACCCCGGTTTCTTGCCGGCCTGCTACTACTTGCCGGTTTCACGAGATTGCCTGCGATGAGAGCCGGTGTCGCCGGAATCGGTTGGCTCATGGGGACGCTGTTGCTTTCTCTTATTGCTTTGTGGGGTAACCATTTCCTGACGCTAAAGCTTTATCCTGTGTTGGTGAATGCAGCAATGCTAAGCGTTTTCACTTATAGCCTTCTTGTTCCTCCATCTATGGTCGAGCAGTTCGCACGCCGGCTGAACCCCGACCTAACGCCACAGAGCGTTACCTATACTCGCCGTGTGACACAGGTCTGGTGTGTGTTCTTTGCTCTGAACGGCGGGGTCGCGCTTGTTACTGCGCTGTGGGCCTCTGCGGCCACCTGGTCACTTTACAACGGGTTTGTAGCTTATCTGCTGATGGGAGTTCTCTTCGCTGGCGAATATGGGATTCGGTGTAACTTCAGGCGGCGACTCAATGGCTGAAGCGCCAGACATGTTGAGTGTCGCTGTCACGCCGCGCCCGCGCAGCCAAATAATCGCATGGCGGCGTCAGCGATCCGTAAGCTATGGAGAATTTTTGGATCGCACTCGCGCATGGCAGCGGTTGTTGACTCGAACCTCGGGGCAAACCTTCGCTCTTTCTATTAGCGACGCCGCCGAGTTTGCCGCCGCCCTGTTCGGCGCTTGGCAGGCAAGGAAAACAATTTATCTGCCGGGTGATCGCCTGCCACGTACCTGCTCCGCACTGCGTACAATCGTCGATGGCTATTTGGGCGAATTTGCGCCCGAATGGAAGCCGAGGATACCAACATCGGCGGACGGGTTGGCAGCTGCCGCTGAGTTAAAGCCTCTGGACTCAAACTTTGCTGGATTAGTTATCTATACTTCCGGCAGTACCGGCGTGGCGCAAGCAATACCGAAAAAGCTCTCCCAGATATCGGCTGAGATAGCCACTCTTGAGGCCCAGTTCGGCGATCTTATCGATGACGCCGACATTGTTGCCACCGTCTCGCATCAGCATATTTATGGATTGCTGTTTGATGTTTTGTGGCCGCTCAGTGCCGGCCGCGCTTTTGCCGCCACAAATTTCGGTTCTTTAGAGGGATTAACGATGGCGCTCGCTCAACGTGAATCCGTTTTGGTTTCAACCCCTGCTCATTTGCAAAGATTACCAGAGAGTTCGCTTTGGGCGCTTGCTGCAAAACGGCTTCGAGCAGTTTTTTCATCCGGCGGCCCTTTACCGATGGCTGTCGCCCGCGACACTAGGCGATTACTAAGACACATGCCAATTGAGGTTTACGGCAGTTCTGAAACCGGCGGTATCGCATGGCGCCAGCAACAGACGGCACACGACGAAAAATGGACTCCTTTGCCAAACATCAAATGGCGCATCGATGCCAAGGAAGGCGTGCTCGAAATTCGTTCAGCGCATTTACCGGATGAAGATTGGTTTCGAACTGCTGATCGGGGGAGACCCGCCGGAGAAGACCATTTCATTCTCATGGGGCGTGTTGATCGAATTGTCAAAGTCGAAGGCAAGCGGATTTCACTGAACGCCATTGAAGAGCGCCTAACAGCATCGCCGCTGGTGCGCGACGCCAGAGCCCTGGTTCTCGATGGTCGTCGTCAACGAGTTGCGGCTGTCATTGTGCCGTCGGTAAGCGGACGCGACAGATTGGCACAACTTGGCAAATTGGTTTTCAATCGCATGCTGCGCGATTTTCTGCGCGAGACTATTGAGCCGGTGGGCTTGCCACGAGTTTGGCGCTATGTCGATGCTGTGCCGGTTGACGCACAGGGCAAGACTACCCAAGCCGCGCTCGTCGCATTATTTGACAATTGGGATAGCCGTCCAAGACAACCCATCGAATGCCGAGTGCATCAAAGCGATCGGCACGCCGTCTTTGAGTTAATCGCGCCAAGTGATTTGCTTTACTTCGACGGACATTTTCGTGACATGCCGATCCTCGCAGGTGTGGTCCAGATCGAATGGATCATTGGCTTTGGTCGGCGATGCTTTGATTTGCCTCCCTCCTTTCGTGCCATACACGCGCTGAAATTTCACCGGGTTATTTCGCCGAAATTGCCGATCACGCTCGAACTGATGCATGATCCGTTAACGTCGTGTTTATCTTTCAACATCAGCTCTCAGCTGGGGCCGCATGCCAGCGGGCGAATTATCTTTAGAGCAGGCGATGTTTAATCCGTGCGTCGTGATCCCCGTCTTTGACCACGAAGGACCAGTGAGCGCGGCAGTCGAAGGAGTTCTTAGCCAGAATCTCCCATGCGTGCTCGTGGATGACGGTAGCTCGAACAAGTGCTCGGGCGCGCTGAATGAGATCGCCCTGGCGTTTCCGCATATCACTTTGCTGCGCCATCCGATCAATCGCGGCAAGGGCGGCGCTGTGCTCACCGGACTACGATATGCAGCTAAGGCGGGTTATACCCACGCGGTGCAAGTGGATGCCGATGGACAGCACCGGGTTGCGGATATTCCACGTTTTCTCGAGCAAGCCTTGGCGCATCCTACCGCGCTGATTGTCGGGTACCCGGAGTACGATAGCACCGTGCCGTTGTTGCGGCTCTATGCTCGTTACTTGAACACCATCTGGGTTTCGATCAATACCTTGTCCCGACAAATCAAAGATTCGATGTGCGGCTTCCGCGTCTATCCTCTCGGTCCTGTGATCGCGCTCGATCAGCGGATCAGGCTGGGCACACGTATGGATTTCGATACCGAAGTGCTGGTCCGGCTATATTGGGATGGGCTGCAGATTCTCAATGTGTCCACGCCGGTCATTTATCCGGCGGATGGAATCTCGCATTTCCGTGGCTTCATGGATAATGCGCTGCTCTCGCGTATGCACGCAACGTTGTTTTTTGGAATGTTGCTGCGTCTGCCCATTTTGATTGCCCGCAAGTGGAGCGCGCGATGAGCCAAATCATTGCTGGTCGCCGTATACGGCACTGGGCTCAGATCAATGAGTGTAGTTTCGTCGCCGGGATTTACCTGTTGTTTTGGATTACTCGTATTCTCGGACGATGGCCGTTGCGGGCTGCGCTTTATCCGGTGGTGCTGTGGTACATGATGACCCGACCTGCAGCCAGGGCTGCTTCCAAAGACTACTTGAGGCGATTGGCGCAATCCGGAGGGGCAGTGATCCTTAAACCGGGTGTCTTCAGCGTCTTTCGCCACTTTGCCTGCTTTGCCGAAAGCATTCTCGAAAAGATGCTCCTGTGGAGCGGCTTGTATGAAACTGATCAGGTTAAATTCGTCGGTAAGGAGTTGATCATGGCTCAAACCGCCGCGCAAAGCGGTGGTTTGCTGATTTGTTGTCACCTGGGAAATTTGGAATTAAGCCGTTTCCTTTCCAAGCAGCTACCCGGTCTCAAATTGACAGTGCTGATCCATACCAAACACGCGCAGCGATTCAATCAACTGCTGGCGCATCTTAATCCCGACAGTCAGGTGGACCTCATGCAGGTCACTGAACTTTCGCCGGCCACCGCAATTGTCCTCGCAAGGAAAGTGGCCCAGGGAGAATTTGTCGCTATCGCCGGTGACCGCATTCCGGTATCACCCCATCCGCGTGTCGCACTGGCCGAGTTTCTCGGAACGGTGGCGCCATTTCCGGTCGGGCCGTACATTCTTGCAAACTTGTTTCACTGCCCGGTCTACTTGATGTTTTCCGTGAATCACGGACTCACGGCGGAAATTCACTTCGAACTATTTCATGAGGCCATCCGTTTGCCGCGCAAAGGTCGTGATCAGGCGCTTGCTCGCATAGCGACAGAATATGCCCGGCGGCTTGAACATTTCTGCCGGCGCGCGCCGCTGCAATGGTTTAACTTTTACGATTTCTGGAGCCTGGCCACCGTGGACAATTGAAATGGAGAGCATTGGCGTCAAAAAAACGACCCGCACTATGCGATTCAACATGGATTGGGTGAAGATCGAAGACATCGTTGATGTTGCCGACGGATTAGCCCGGCCCATATTGTGCCAAGCGCCGGAGTTCCGCTCGGCTATTGCTCAGGGCGCGGAGTTTATCGACCGGCTCCTACTTGAAGACGGCAGGATTTACGGCGTGACAACGGGTTTTGGCGATTCATGTATGGTTACGGTCGGGAGTGAATTAGCGGACGAGTTACCGCGCCACCTTTATACTTATCACGGTTGCGGCCTAGGGGAGTATCTCACACGGGCGCAAACCCGCGCAGTGATTGCAACCCGTCTGACGTCTCTATGTAAGGGGTTTTCCGGCGTTGGTGTCGAATTGTTGGAGCAAATGGTGCGCTTGCTGCACGCCGATCTGTTGCCAAGAATTCCATCCGAAGGTTCAGTCGGCGCCAGCGGTGATCTGACGCCGCTCTCTTATCTAGCTGCCGTACTCTGCGGTGAGGGGGAAGTGTGGCGGGAAGGCGCTGCGGCACCCGCGGCCATGGCTTTGGCTGAGGCCGGAATCGCGCCTTTAAGGCTGCGGCCGAAAGAAGCTCTCGCGATCATGAACGGCACCGCGGTGATGACGGCTTTAGCATGTCTCGCTTACTCCCGCGCCGAGTATCTAAGCCGGTTGGTGACTCGGGTTACCGCGCTGGCCTTGTTTGCTCTAGACGGCAATGCCTATCATTTTGACGAAACTCTATTCTCCGTCAAACCTCATCGCGGGCAGCAGCAGATAGCCGCTTGGCTGCGCGCGGATTTATTAGGCGACGAATCACCGCGCGACGGCAGGCGCCTTCAGGACCGCTATTCGATTCGCTGTGCACCCCACGTCATCGGCGTACTGGCCGATGCCTTACCGTGGCTGCGCGAGTCTATCGAGAACGAACTGAACAGCGCTAATGACAATCCGATCATAGATGCGGCCGGCGAACGGGTTTTGTACGGTGGTCACTTCTATGGCGGTCACATTGCGTTCGCAATGGACAGCATGAAAAACGCCGTCGCTAATTTGGCCGATCTTCTTGACCGGCAAATGGCGCTCCTGGTGGACAGTCGTTTCAACAATGGCTTGCCCGCCAATCTATCCGGCATTGAGGGGCCTCGTCTCGCGATTAATCATGGGCTCAAGGCGCTGCAGATCAGCGCTTCGGCATGGACGGCGGAAGCACTAAAGCTGACCATGCCGGCTTCGGTCTTTTCGCGTTCGACCGAGTGCCACAATCAGGACAAGGTCAGCATGGGGACGATCGCAGCACGCGATTGCCTGCGCGTCTTGGAATTAACCGAGCAAGTTGTCGCGGCGCTGCTGATCACAGTCCGCCAGGGTGTCTGGCTTCGCCGCAGACTGAATCCCTCTACGATACTGCAACCGGCGCTACAGAGAATGGTGCACGATCTGGAGAACGACATTACCGCCATCGAGGAAGACCGACGGCTCGAGCCGGACTTGCGATTCCTTTTGGAACGCATCCACAGTCGAGCATGGAACCTATATGAATAAGCCATCGAGCCGCTGGATTGCCGAGACCGAGACACATATAGAGTTCTTCGATCTCGATCCCATGGAAATCGTTTGGCATGGTCGTTACGTCAAGTACCTGGAGATGGTTCGCGGCGTTTTGCTCGATACCATTGATTACAACTACCGGCAGATGAAGGCATCCGGGTACGTCTGGCCGGTGATCGATATGCACCTGCGTTACATCGCTCCGGCGATCTTGGGTCAGCGAATCAAGCTCCGGGCGGAAATCCTCGAGTGGGAAAATCGACTTAAGATCGGCTACCTCATCACCGATGCGCAGAGCGGCCGCCGTCTCACCCGCGCCAGCACCACACAAGTCGCCGTCGACATCGCCACCCGCGAGATGTGCTTCGTATCGCCGCTGGTGCTTCTTGAACGAATGGGAATTGCGGCTTGTTAAGAAAGAAGCTCATCGGGTTTTGTTTTGTGGTGTGCTCGCTGCCGCTCCTCGGTGCTGCGCCCTTGGCGACCATCGAGTCCATGCTGCTCAAACCGGAGGTCCTGTGCGGCCGTTTTGAGCAAAAAAAGCAGCTAGGCGGTTTGAAAAACCCGGTGAACTCCAGCGGCCGCTTCTGTGTGGTTGCCGATAAGGGTGTATTGTGGCGCACGCTACAGCCGTTTCCTAATACCTTGCGGCTGACCCGTGATGAGATCGTCCAAGTTCGCGGAGAGCAGGTGGCGCTGCGGCTTGAAGCCAAGAAAGAGCCTACCGTGCGGCTGATCAATACCGTTTTATTTGCCTTGCTCGCGGGCGATGTC
This sequence comes from Candidatus Binatia bacterium, assembly GCA_025924215.1. GTDB lineage: Bacteria > Desulfobacterota > Binatia > UBA9968 > UBA9968 > WHTF01. Next base: position 4,579 of record JAICEJ010000074.1, on the reverse strand, counting down.
AGGCAGCTTGAAAAGCTCTTTGAAATCGACGGCTCAGTCCAAAACAAGGTGTGGAGCATAACGCTCAAAGCGCTTGAACCGAGTTTGGCCAAGGCCATCGGCAGCATCGCGCTCAAAGGCGGCGTCTATGTCAGAAGCATTAAAATCGATGAAGCTAATGGCGATCGCACGAGCATCGACTTGATGGCAATCGAGACCGGCGACAGCGCCATGAATGTTGATGAGGCCAAGCTATTTTGACTCAGTTAAAGCTACTGGCATGGCTCTGGAGTCTGGTGGTCTGCTTGCTCATGGTTCATACCTCGTATCTCTGGCTGAACCAGCGGATCTCCCCGGAGACCGATATCTTGGCACTTCTGCCGCTTCAACAACGCGATCCCGTACTGCAGCAAGCCTTTACTCAGATGGTTGATACGGGACAGCAGCGGCTGATCGTCCTGATTGGCGCGGACGATTGGATGCAAGCGCGAGATGCGGCTGACGCGTACGTCTCCGAGTTGTCGCCTTATAACGTTCTGCTGCAGTTGGACCAGCGCGCCACGTTTGATTCACGCCAAGAGTGGCTTGGACTGTTCCGACAACATCGGCTGGCCTTGCTGACACCCGAGCAAGAATCGGCATTACGTCACGAGCCGACGCAGTTTTGGGTAGACCAGGCTTTGAGCAACCTCTATAGGCCGTTTGGCGGCTCGATCCTAAGTCCCTGGCACGATGATCCATTTAATTTGTTTGGCGAATGGGCCCAGGCCCGGGCCCAAGACACGACAGTGCGGCCACGTGACGGTCGGTTGTCTATCAGCGACGGCCGGCGCGAATATGTCGTTTTGCCGTTCACGTTGCGAGTTGCTGCTTTTTCAACGGCCGCCCAGCAGGCGATCGTTCCGCTACTCCAAAAAGCTAAGCACAGCGCGCTCAAGACCGTTCCTGGCGTTGAAGTTTTGTCGGCAGGTGTGATCCTCTATGCCGCCGCTGCGACCGAACAGTCAAGGAGGGAAGTCGGCACCATCGGGTTTGGCTCGATGCTCGGCATCATTGTGATGACCTGGATGGCATTTCGTTCGTTAAAGCCGATAGCCTGGGTGATTGTTTCGGTGGCTATCGGTTGCCTAGGCGCTTTCTCGGTCTGCTGGGTGGTTTTCGATCGCATTCACCTCCTGACCCTTGTATTCGGCGCCAGTCTGATCGGTGGCGCCCAGGATTATGGAACCTATTTTCTATGCAACCGATTTGCCGCGGATGCGCGTCAACTTAACTCATGGCAATTACTGCGTCGGCTCACGCCGGCGCTGACTCTGGCCTTGGCAACGACGGTGATTGGCTATCTCGGCCTTGCGTTGACGCCATTTCCGGGTTTGCGACAAGTGGCGGTCTTTTCCGCAGTCGGGTTGGTTTTCGCATGGCTTACTGTGATCTGTTGGTTCCCGGCTTTGGCGTGGCGCGGCACATTTAAGAGTGGGCGGTTGGGCGAAAAGTACGCTGGCACAATGCAGCACTGGCCGGTGCTGCGTTGCGATCGAGGGACGCTGGTGTTTGGTTTATTAGCGATTGCTTTGGCGGCTTTCGGCTTATCACGGCTCCATACAGACGATGATATCCGGTTGCTGCAGAATCCGCCGAAACATCTGGTCGACGAGCAGATCAAGCTCAGCCAACTGCTGGACGTTCCGGCGGCGGCCCAATTCTATTTAGTTCGAGGGCCCACAGCCGAGGCGGTGCTCCAGCGCGAGGAAGTGCTAAGAGAACGGCTGGAGCCGATGATTGAAAAGCGCCTGATCAGCGGCTATCAGGCGCTATCGAATTGGGTGCCTTCTTTGCACGTCCAGGGCGAGCACCGGCAACTTATTCAAAACAAGCTTCTGAATGACGGCGGCGCGCTCAACCTGCTGGCGAAAAAACTCGGTGAAGACGACAAATGGGTGTCCCGGTCCCGTGAAGCTCTGCTTGCATCCGCTTTGCCTCTTTCACCCGAAAATTTTTTTAAATCGCCGATCGCCGAACCGAGCAGTACTATCTGGCTCGGCAATCTGAACGGCATATACGCCAGCATTGTCGGGGTGCGGGGAGCGAATAAAGATAACCTAGCGATTCTGCAGCAAGCCGCCAGCGGCCTTGAAGGAGTTCAGTGGATAGATAAAGTCAGTGAAGTTTCATCCGTCCTAGCGGCTTACCGCCAATACATGACTTGGCTCGTAGTATTTTCCTATATTGCCGTTTACGGCTTGCTCTACCCCCGCTATCACCGCAACACCTGGCGAGTAGTCGCCCCAACAGCAATCGCGAGTCTAGCTACGCTTGCGCTGCTGGGCAGCGTCGGCGCGGGTCTGCAGTTGTTCCATGTGCTCGCACTAATGCTCCTACTCGGCATTGGCATCGATTACGGGATTTTTTTGCAAGAGCATTTCGGCCGGGGCGATGCGATCGCCTGGCTCTCGGTGGTGCTTTCGGCAATCAACACGTTGCTTTCATTCGGCCTGCTCAGTTTAAGCAAGACTCCTGCTTTGCAAGCTTTCGGCCTGACCATGTTGATCGGAACAGTCGCCGTGTGTCTGATCGTCCCCTGGTTTACTGTTGCAGCAACAGACAATGAGATTCCAACCGAGCGGCTTGGGGTCACCGTATGAGGGTGGCTGGCTTACGGGAGAAACGTTGAAGAAGGTGGAAGTTGTCATCATCGGCGCCGGTCCGGCCGGATCGGTAGCGGCGGCGTTGCTGCGACAGCAGGACCGGCAAGTTCTAATGCTCGAGCGCGAGCAGTTCCCGCGCTTCAGCATCGGTGAGAGTTTACTGCCGCAGAGCATGGAGTACCTCGAGCAGGGCGGTATGCTGCGTGCCGTAGTTGAGGCCGGTTTTCAGTTGAAGAACGGCGCCGCTTTCGCGCGCGGCCGGCAATACAGCGAATTCGATTTCAGCGAAAAATATTCACCCGGCTGGAGCACTACCTACCAGGTGCCGCGGGCTCGCTTTGATCATTTGCTGGCTTTAGAGGCAGAGGCTCAGGGGACCGAAGTAAGCTACCGCCACGAAGTAGTCGCTATCGATGTCAGCGGCACCCGGCCTCGGGTGAAAGTTAAGGATCCAGAGGGCGAACATTATCTTGTTGAAGCAAGTTTCATTCTGGATGCCAGCGGTTTCGGGCGGATTCTGCCGAGCCTGTTGAAACTAGAGACGCCGTCAAATTTTCCCGTGCGTGGCGCCATATTTACGCATATCGAAGACCGGATCACACACTCAGAGTTTGACCGCAATAAGATACGGGTGATAGTTCACCCGCAACGTGCAGACGTGTGGTTTTGGTTGATCCCGTTTGCCGCCGGCCGCTGTTCTCTGGGGGTTGTGACTGAACCCGCTTTGCTCGAGCGTTATCCGGGAACGGATACGCAGCGATTGCAGGCCTTGGTCGGCGAAGACCGTACCTTGGCCAATCTGCTTGAAAATGCCTGTTGGGATACCCCTGCGCGACGCATCGTTGGTTATTCGGCCAACGTCAAATCGTTATCGGGTCCAGGTTACGCCCTGCTTGGTAATGCTGGGGAGTTTCTCGATCCGATTTTTTCGTCCGGGGTTACGATCGCTTTTAAATCGGCGAGCCTTGCCGCCGCAGTCCTGCAGCGTCGCTTCGCCGGCGAGATGGTCGACTGGTCTAGCGAATACGCTGAGCCGCTCAAAATAGGCGTTGATACCTTCCGGGCCTTTGTCGAATCTTGGTACCGCGGAGGCTTTCAGCGGATCGTTTTCCACCACAATCAACCCGTGGAAATTCGGCGCATGATCTCGGCGATCCTCGCCGGATACGCTTGGGATGAAAGCAATCCTTATGTGCGCGAGCCGAGACGGCGATTGGCGGCATTGGAGGAGTTGTGCTCGTAGCGCTGCTGGTTCAACATGCCGCCATGTTTGCATTTCTGGCTTTGTCGCTCGGTGCGTGTGTCGCGCCAGAGTCAAGGCCGGTCGGTGTGGGCCTGAAGTTGAGGCCGGCGGCGCTCGGGGAATCGATCAGCTTGCAGCAGCGTCTGGATGTAGAAGGGCAGGGCCGCAGCGCTCAGCTCGATGTCGCACTCGAAGTCGACGCTGCACGAATCGATTTGGTTGGCCTCGCGCTCGGCCAGAGAGTGTTGTCGCTTCATTACGATGGCAAGACCGTACAATCATGGCGCCACCCGATGTGGCCAGTTCAACTGCGCGGCGAAGAGGTGCTTGCAAACCTACAACTCACACTTTGGCCGGTTGATGCAATCCGGCAAGCCTTACCCGTCGGCTGGAGCATCGAACAGACCGATTTGCGCCGCACCATCCGACAAGATGGTTTAGCCATCATGGTAATTGATTACAGTGCGTTACCGTTTTGGAGCGGCAAAGTCGAAGTAACCAACCTGGAGTTTGATTACCGCATAACCATCCAATCCGTTCCCAATGAGCCTTAGATGATTTACCTCAATCAACTTGGAATCGTCTGCCCATTAGGGAATTCCGGTGAGCAGGTGAAACAGCGGCTGCTGAATACAGGGCAAAGCGGGGTTTCGTTGTCTGAGGAGTATTCGCCTGGAAGACTGCTGCCCCTGGGCCGCATCGATGCCGAGCT
>JAICEJ010000073.1 GCA_025924215.1 Candidatus Binatia bacterium | reverse complement strand
TGCAGGATGGAACACGAATCTAGTCAAGAAAGGCGAGGAGCCAAAAGCCTACGAGGAGCTCGCGAACCCCAAATGGAAAGATAGCATCATGGGCGAGCCGCGCGATTACCAAATGCTGGTCGGTTTTGCCAAACGAAAATACAATAACGATGAAAAGGCGATCGATCTGTTTAAGAAAATCGCCGCCAATCAAGTGGAGTTTCATCGAGGGCATTCGCAGTTAACCGAATTCCTCTTGGCCGGTCAGCGCGCCATCTGTTTTACTTGCTACTCACACCATTTTCCTGTGCGCATAAAAAAAGGCGCCCCGATTCAACCGCTGCTGACGGAAGGCGTGGGCGAAGTCGGCGGCTCTGTGATGGTAATGAAGGGAGCCCCGCATCCCAACGCCGCACTACTCTGGGTTCGCTGGGCCGTTAGTGAAGAAGGACAAAAGGTTTATGCTCAAGCGGGTGAAACTCCTGCTCATCCCAAAGTGGAACCTCTGGAAAAAATCCGGCCTACGACGCCTTACATGCTGACCATCGACGACGTCAGAGAGTTTCCGAGGTACGAGAAAACGTGGAAGGAAATTTTTCAGATCCGTTGAAGTTCGGGAGCGGTCTTCCAGCTAACAGCCGCGGCAACGTAAGGCAACCACTATCACTACGATGAAAACTATCGCCCGCTTGCGCGAGATACTACCCGACCCCTGGAGGTGGGCATGCTGCGCTTGACCTTGGCCGCGGGCCACTATGATCGTACGGAGGCGCTCCGCGACGGTCGGGTCCGCGCAGAGGGCATCGACTTGACCTACATCATGCTGCGCGTGGAAGAAATTTTCTGGCGCATGGCTCAGCACCGCGAGTTCGAGGCCTCGGAGTTCTCGCTGGGCGGGTATGTAGTGCGCCGCGGGCGGGGAGCCGACGACCTCGTCGGGATCCCGGTTTTTCCGTCGCGCTTCTTCCGGCAGTCGTGCATCTTCATCCACGAGGGCTCGGCAATCCGCAGGCCGGAGGACCTTCGTGGCAAGCGCATTGGCGTACCCGAGTACCAGATGACCGCTGCGGTGTGGGCGCGCGGCATCTTGGCAGACGACTACGGAGTGCGCGCGGCCGACGTTGAATGGGTGCAAGGCGGGCTCGAAGAGCCCGGTCGCCTTCCCTTCGAGCCCGCGGAGCCGGCGGGAGTCACGGTGGGCTTCGCACCCGCGGACCGCTCGCTGGCGCAAATGCTAGAGAGCGGAGAGATCGACGCGCTGGTAACGGCCAGAACGCCCTCGACGTTTCGGCGGGATCGTGGGGCGGTGCGTCGGCTCTTCGAGAATCCGTTCGAGGTCGAGCGCGACTATTTCCGCCGCACCGGTATTTTTCCGATCATGCACACCCTGGTGGTCAAGAAAGAAATCCTCGACGCCAATCCCTGGGTGGCGTTTACCTTGTTCAAGGCGTTCTCGGAAGCCAAGGATCTGGCGATGGCGGATCTGACCCAGACAAGCGCGCTGCCACTCAGTCTACCGTTCCTCGTCGAGCACGCCTACCAAACTATGGACCTGATGGGCGAAGACTTCTGGCCATACGGGCTTGAGAGCAATCGGCACACGCTCGAGACGTTCGTGCGCTACATGCACGAGCAAGGACTCATTCCAGAGCCGACGGCGATCGAAACCCTTTTCCCCGACAGCACGCAGCGGACGTTCAGGGTGTGACGCGAAGAAACGTCAAGATTCAAGATTGACCTCGACTCCTGGCGTGAACTTACCGCAACTTGCCTTGGTCCGATCCCAGGAGTTCAGACTCAACTGTTACCGTCACGGCCTCCCTCCATTTCAATCGGGTGTGCCGGCTAAATTCAGTTCCAGAAGGAACTTGCGTTGCTTTGTCCGGTTTCAAACCGTGCCAACAGATTCTTGCTTAGTCCCGTCGACAAATCGCTCAATGTTCTTCACCTCTCGAAGCTGGATTCAACGAGAAGCAACTATGCTAGTCGATTATCGTGTTTGCGTTTAAATACTGGGACGAGAAGATTCGCCCACAAATTGCGACAGTCAGAGGTGTGAAACCGAACGCTGTCATGCTTGACGAGCTAGGTGATCTACGAATCCTCCGAAACTGCATAGTCCACAATCGTGATATTGTATCAGCAGGAGAATATTCGAAACTTAAAATCATGACCAACATATGTCGCCCCGAAGAAGAACCTGTGCTGACCCACGAGCAAATGCATAGAGTCTTTATTTTTGTGAAGCAGCCTATTGCCCGTCTAATACTCAAGTATTCTGGCCATTTGCCCGGCGCACCACAACCTTCGGAAATCGTTGACGTGGCAATTCAGAATCCATAGCGAATCGGGATCATAAAAGGGGGCGGGGGCAGCGCTGCCGGGGTCAAGGTTTGTATTTTGACATTTGGATTTTGTCGGTCTCACCACGTGGTCAACGTGAGAGCGCGGTCCTGCTGTTTCAGTTTGGATGAATTATTCAGGATTACTCACCGAGCCCGAGCAGAAGGACTGACGAACAACGAGAGATCGGCCACGTTACCCGTATTTAAAGCACTAGCCCTTAGCCCACACCACCATCCAGCCGGCGAGTGGTTGCTGCGGTCACTGCGGCAAAGTGCACTGTCGCCATTGGCACCCAATACCGTCCGTGAGCAGCCTAGTGAGCCTGCTGCAGCGCGGCGAGCCAGGAGAAAGGCGAGAATCTACGCGCCCGAGGCCTCGTCGATCGCAGGGACTCTTGCTATTTTCCCCATAACGAGGTGAAAAAGCCTTCGTTGATCAACTCCTGCACCAAGCTGTTGTCATAAAACTGTTCCAGCTTGGCTGCCTTGGCTTTGGGATTTTTCTTCCCGATCTCATCCGCGGTCACCTGAAAAGCCTCGCGCTTGACCAGAGGGATCTTCTCGACGAAATCGTAGGCGTATTGCAGGGTACCCTCGAGCATGGCCGGATCCGTGACCTTGGTGTAACGGGAAACAATCGACTTCGACTCCTCTTTACGAGTATGCATGAAATGAACAGCCCTGCCGTAACCCCGTACGAAGGATTTTGCCTGAGCGCGCCGTTCGCGCAAGAACTTACCCGTTGTCGTCAGTCCTTGATGGACAAACGGGATTCCTTCCTTTGCGAGATTGGCCAGCATCTTCATCCCGGCCTGCTGCGCCACCAGCCCCATGGGATAGGACATCGCCGCGGCATAAATGGATTTGTTTGACAGGCCCGCGGCCAACTCCGGTAATCCGCCGATCTGGATGATCGGCACGTCGCGGACCGGTTCCAGCCCGTATTTTTTCAGAAACATCTGCATCGCAAAATCCGTCGTAGCGCCAAAGCGCGTCACTCCCACAGGCTTGCCTCTGAGATCTTTAACGCTCTTGATCTCCGGCGCGGCGATCACATACAGCGCGACGAAATTGACAATCGCCCCGACCGCTACGAGATCGCCTCCCTGAAGGCCGGTGTCGACGATCGCTTGACTGTTCGCCGTGGAGATCGCCACTTCCCCTGCCATCATCGCCTGCGCCATGGTGGATGAGGCGGCGATATAAACGAGATTGGCTTCCAATCCTTCCTGCTTAAAAAAGCCGGCGTCGTTCATGATCCAGAAGGGGGCCTGTATCGCCGTGATGCCGGAATAGCCGACCACGAGCTTTTGCGCTCGAGAGGCGCCGGGAAAACCAAGAATCAGAACAAAGCCAAGAGCGATCGCTTTGCCAGCCATTGCTTTCATTATCGCCTCCGCGTCAGCGAACCGACTTCGCTGTCGCCATGGGTTTGATGGCTTCTGCATACCCGCTCATCTCAAGCGTGGTACGCCATGAACTCACCCGATGTTGAGCGCGCCGCCACCGTCCACGAGAAGCGCCACTCCGGTAATGAAGTTGGCCTCATCGGAGGCGAGGAACAGCGCTGCGTTGGCCACGTCCCAAGCTGTGCCCATTTTTCGGCGCAGCGGTACGCGGGCATCGCGCTCCGCGGCGACCTCGGCGCGGCTCTTGCCGCTCACGCGAGCGCGCGTGTCGACCGCCATCGGGGTATCGATCAAGCCGGGCAGGATCACGTTCGCGCGAATGCCAAACTCGGCATTCTGGATGGCGACCTGCTTGGCGAACGCGATCAGCGCTGCCTTGGTCGCCTTATAAGCGACGAAGGGGTAGTTCTCGAGTGCGGCGAGCGAAGAGATCATGGTGATGGCGCCCGCGCGCTGCTCTCGCATGATCGGAATGACGTGTTTGCAGGCCATGATGGCGCCGCGCAAATTGATCGCACTGATGCGGTCGAAAGCTTCCTCAGTGAACTCGAGCAGCGGCGCATCGCCGCCGGCGATGCTGACACCGACGTTGTAATGCAGAATGTCGATGCGGCCCCAAGCTTTGTGCGCCGCCGCGATGGCGGCGGCAAGGGTAGCTTCCTGAGTGACGTCGGCCTTGAAGGCGACGCATTCGCCGCCGCTCTGCGTGACCATCGATGCAGTCTCTTCAGCAGATCGAAGATCACGATCCACAGCCATAACGTTGGCGCCTTCCTGTGCAAATCGCAGCACCGTAGCACGCCCATTGCCCATCCCTTCGCCCGGGCCCTGACCGGCGCCGATGACAATGGCGGTCTTTCCTTCTAGACGCATAGGAGATCAAACGATGCTTCGGCGCCAGGTGGCCAGCTGATCTATGGTCATTCGCTCCGATTGCTCTTCTAGTACCGCACTTCTCGATCGTCAAGCCCGGCGAGAGGACACCAACAGGCGAGAGGCAGAATACCGATAACGGTTCGCTCCCTAAATCGATCTGCCCTTTTAGCTCTTCCCATGGCCGCCTTGCCGCTCCGTCTCTGACGAATTCCCGGGTACTGCTTCCTCCGCTTGTGTTCGTGTCTGCCGAATTGTGCCAGGCTCCGATCGGTGCTTAGAAATATTCCCCCGAGCCAGTCAGCGGTCGCTCCGTAACTGCCCATTCCCACTCTGAGCTCGATACTCCACTCTCCTATCTGAACATGTCCCTGAACTTCTTGCTCCAGTTCTCCAGCTCTTCTTTACTCGGCAGCCGCATTACGACGATCTGGTCGTCTTTCACATCTTTTTTGAACTTGTGGTCGGCCTCGGGGTGGAACACGTACTCGCCGTAATTACCGAAGATGGTTTGCGCTTCAGGGCCAACAAAAAAATCCGTGAACAGGCGCGCCGCATTCGGGTGCGGCGCCTGACGATTGATCGCCACGAAACTCAGCGAGGACAGGTATTTGTTCATGCGGACGTACTCGATCGGTCCCGGATACTGGTATTTATCTTTGATGTACCCGAGCGCAACCTGCACCTCTCCGGAAGTCAGCGGCTGGATAGTATCCGCAAGGCTCCGTCCGATCCGCGGATCGTTTTTCGCCCAGCCTTCAACGACCTTGAGCCAGTTCGGGCCGATGAGCTTGTCGAGGTTAAGAACGAACTGCAGTGTAGTAACGTGGATTCCAGGATTGGCCATGCCGAACTTGCCCTTCCACTTGGGATCGACCAGTTCTTCCCAGGTCTTCGGCGCCTCCGACGCTTTCAAGAGCTGATGGTTGAAGTTGATGCCGTATGGGAGCACGCGCCAGGGCGTCATTTTTTTTCCCGCATCGAGAAACTGATCGGGATAGCCTTTTGCCGGTGGTGGCTCGAATACAGCAAAGAGATTTTTCTCAACGAGGCTGGCCATGACGACTTCATTGCCGAGGGTCACGTCGAATCCTGGCTTGCCCGCCCGCGCCTCGGCTAGAGAACGATTGATCAGCTCAGTCGCATCGCCGCGCCAGTGGCGCAATTTGATGCCGTATTTCTTCTCGAAGGCATCGCCAATGGCTTTCGATGAACTGACGGTGATGGCGCCGTAGAACATCACCTCGCCTTCCTTCTTCGCCGCTTCGATCAGCTTCGGCGTGATCTGCGCCAGAACGGTGATGGGTGACGTAAAAATAACCACGGCGATCGTCAGTGCCGCCCGCAAAACACGGTGCAACATTCTCTCCTCCTCAAGGGTTTGGACCTCTTGTATCGCCGATGGTTTAGCGAATCAACGTAGCTCATTGCCTTGACTTCTGACTGAACTACGTCAACTCATGAATGGGAGCAGCAGCTGCCGGGGGCCAGGTCTTGCAATACCACATTGTTCAATTCGTGTGCTCGATGTTTGAGTCTGTGGCTCACTGTAAATTAATGAAATCCAAAGGACGGCAATCTCATGAAGCCGGTACCCATAACCGTATGCATCGGCTATTCGCTCTCTTCCCGCTCGTTGCAAACATCCGCCGCAGCATCACGCTCAAAGCGGCTCCACCTAAACCGCCTCAACTCCTCGAGAAGGTCCTCAATGCGTGGCCAGAGTTCTTCGATCGGGACGGGAAGGCCTTGAGACAGCCCGAAATGCGAGAAGATCTCTAGTCGGAAGCGATTGCCGTTAAGAGTTCGGCGTTTCTCGAGAGCGTCAAAGGCGAGCTCGGCAACAAAGCGGCGCATCGCGCAGTAATTTTAGATTTCAGCGCTGATCTAGACAGAATCCAAAATCCAAAACCCGAAAAATCCAAAATTGATTGGGTGAGGCCTACGACGGCGATTTACGCAGCAAAGTTAGCCGCTAAGCTTAGAAATTCCGTCTTGTGGGACGAAAGTGCCGGAACTCCGAGAGATAGCGTGCTCCGATCCGGCTTTGACCCGGCTTTCTCTGATGCATGGCTTTGAATCCGAGTTCGCTCTTCACCTTATCACGCGACCGGCAGCGATATTTCCTGGTCCTCGCTTCCATAGATCCGATTGTAGAAGGCAACCGCATTGCCTATGTTATGGGAAGTGATGCGTGGCTCGCTCAAAGTTTAAAGATAGAACCCGCATGCCGGACCATTAGGTGAAAGCCGAGGAAAAGTGCCCGGAGTTTAGTTTGCCGGCATTAATTTAATATGGGACTTCATAAACGACGACCCCCATCATGAATGACCAGACGATTTCCTTCTTGCGCCGCCGCATTCTTGTGCGCCATCACCCATCCGCATTCCTGCTCGGGGCGCAGTTGCTGAGCCTGGTGCTTTACGCCGCATCCGATGGGGTGCACAGCGGGCGTGCATTGCTCGGCGCGTTCTCCGCGATCGTACTGGCGCTGGCGGTCTGGGTCGTAAGCCGCACTCCTGCGACCAACTGGATCGCATGGGTGATTGCGATTCCAGCGTTCCTGTTGTCACTTCTCTCCGCATTGTTTGTCGATTCGCAGTTGCTGGTTTGGTCGTCACTGCTGGAGGCCGCGCTGTATTTCTACACCGCGGGCAGTCTGATCGCCTACATGATGGGGGATCACCAGGTGACGACGGACGAATTGTTCGCGGCCGGCGCCACCTTCACGCTGATCGCATGGGGATTCGCATACGTATATCTGGTCTGCCAGACGTGGTACCCGGCCAGCTTCTCCGGAGCGGCCCGTCCTGGAGAGCCGCGGACTTTTATAGAACTCCTCTTTCTGAGCTTCACCAATCTTTCAGCAGCCGGTCTCGGCGATGTCTTGCCGATAACATCGCTAGCACGCGTTCTGGTGATGCTCGAACAATTTGTCGGCGTCGCCTATATAGCAGTAGTTGTCTCTCGCCTGATCGGCCTAACTATCGTACGCCGAGATCGCACAAATAGTTCCTGACAGCCGTTGGTTCGGAGTGGAGCTCTGGGTAAGACACAAGTCGGCCTTTCGACGTTGTGCTTTGTGCTCTAGGAATTAGCGTTTCATAGCCACCTGCTTGGGTCGCCCCACGGAACTTCTTGATTTAAAAACATGAGATGACATAAAGGCATCCTTAAAGCGCGTAGAAGTCCAATTTCGAAGGGTGAAAAGCGTTCTCTGTTCTCTAAGGAAACCGATGCCCCGAGCAAACCGTCATTTTCTCCCTGGTTGTGTTTGGCGTATCACTCATCGAGTGCAGAGAAGACAGTGCAATTGTTCAAAGGTTCCAATCGTTCAATCGCTGCGCTCCGTTCAAAAATTTTCTGATGATTCAGCTCCAATAGTTCGAATCGTTTCAGTAGTTTAATCGCTGCGCTAGAATAATGGAGAACAACCGTTCGACAGTCCGAACGTTCGGATCCGGAAGCGCTTGAGACCGCCGCACGGCAAGGGACATGAAGCAGAGTATTGACAGCGTGGTAATCGAAAGTTGCCAACCAGCGTGCCACTTGTCAGGCTGTCGGCAAATCCACTCGCGAAGATTGATCGGCTCATTCACCATCACTGTGACCGTCTCGCATGAGGATCACTAATTCTTGTAGCATTATGAATCGATTAGAATGCCTTGACTAAAGCGCTATTGTGCCGGCTGCCAGGTGGCATTAGTTAGACCGCGGAGAATCCGGCCAAAATCAGGGAAGAACATAATATGGAGAAAAGCTTTATGACATCAAAGTGTATTGGCGTCCTCAACTCCTTGTCGCTGTTACTGATCATCGCGGGTTGCTCCAATGTCGGCGGCGACGTTTTCGCTGGTCGCAATGCACTACAAACCGGTCGGCCCAAGGATGCAATTGACTACTTGGTGCGGGCAGCCGACGCCGATCCGAATTACAAGCTTCCCTATCGGACTCGCCCGGGCGTACTGGTGTACCTCGGCCGGGCATACCTCGAAACTGGCAGAGACACAGAAGCTCGACAAACGTTGGAAAGAGCGGTCAAGCTCGATAAAGACGATCCGCTTGTACATCTATATCTTGGGATCGCCCTGTCAAAGACCGGCGAGCGCGAACGCGGTCGTAAAGAAATCGAAGATGGGCTTCGAGCCATCCACGACACCCTCGCATATATCGCAGAGGATCGCGTCTACGGGTTCTTCTGGGATCCCAGAATGGAAATTCGCAGTGATATTCGAGCATCATTAGCCGCCAGACTCGATGACACACAGCTCATTATGGCGGGCGAGCGCATCGGTCGTGAGTTCGACGAGGAGATCGACAACGCACGACGCGATGAGGGACGAATACGTGGCGGCTCCGACAGCAGTGGCGGTGGTAATTAATCACCGAGTGTCTCCCGGTGTCCGGCTTTCGTATTGCATATTTCGATATTCAACGACCGTTCCCTCCACTAATGTCAATCAGGTGGCGGGGGCCACGGAGTTTCCCGGGAACCGCAACTTAACGACAAAGTAAAGGGGATTTTTCCGGACTCACTCGACGACGTCATACTCCACGCTGAAGAAACCGCAGAAGCACAGGCGCTATGATGGTATTTGGCTCTTCGTCTACGCGCCGGCGTGCCGGATTGTCATCCGCCAAGGTAAACCAGTGATGACCGGCTCCGGGAATCAACATATCTTCGACTGAAGCGTCTTTAGCGCGCAGCTCGGCAACAAATCGCTCGGATTGGTTGTGATGCACGACGGCGTCCTGGTCGCCGTGTATGATGAGGTAACTGGCCGCCGGCTTACCCGCGAACTTCTGCAACCGATGAAGGGGGGAGAAATCCTCGTAGTCGTCTTTCGCTTCGGGGTAAGATCTTCCCATAAGCTTGACGACGGGATCGTCGGTGCGTTTGGGCGGCCGCGTTACGTGCCACCAATCCGGCAGATCGTAGATGCCGTAGACTCCAACCATAACGCGAATGTGTTTCGCTGTCGTTTCGTGCAGCGACAGCATCGCGGCCATGTGGCCGCCGACGGAATCTCCAATGGTGCCGATGCGCGCCGGATCGATATGCATCGATGCTGCGTTGGCAATCAGCCAATCCAATGCCCGGCAGACATCTTCCCACACACCCGGCCAAGCTGGACTAACCTGACTCGAAAGGCGGTAATCCACCGCGACCACCGCATAGCCTCGCTCCGCCAGCCAGGGTGCCCAACTCTTGTACTGCCGTTGTGAGCCGCGCAGCCATGCGCCGCCGTGTAAACACAGCAGGGCCGGATGCGGCCCGGCAGTCGTAGGCAGATAGATATCGACGCAAAGATTACGCTGCGGCCCACCGCCGTAAGGCAAATCCACGCGAACTTGAACGTTGGTCTTATTGCTGTTGCTCATATGAAGTGCTTCCGCGTGGGTGAAGCGGCCTCGGTCGAATCTTGACTTGAATACTTAGCTTCACAAGATCGCGTTTAGTTCGCGTATAGAACGTTCATGCTGCCTTCGATCCTCTTTCTCACCCTAGACCGCCGCCTTCTCGGCGCTACGCAGGGCATGGGTCATTTGCATGAGTAGCCAAATTTCCGTCCACGTTTTGAAAAACCCCGCTAGAAAGCCCTCATTGAGAATTTTCACCCGGCGGAACCCGTCGCATGCGATTCTTTTTATCTTGTCGTGCATTGACAACGTGCAGGCGCCGGCGTTTTCTTTCGCACCACGAACAAGGCGACTGGAACCAGAAACTGTTCTACGCTCCTAGAGCGATCGCGGTAATGCAGGGCAAGCCGTCGATCAGCGTCCGCGCGCGGCCGCATGGCTCGATCTCGACAACCTCGCCGTCGGCGGTGGCGACCAACACTCCCTTCCCGCCGGGCGCCGCGCACATGTCCATGACTCCTCCCTGCATCTTTTCACTCAGCAGCTCCCAGTCGGCACCGTCGCGCGATTTGAATATCGCGCTCTTGGCCCGGCCGGCTCGGGTCCATGTGCGCGGGCGGTCCTGGGTGATTCCCAAATAGATATTGCCGTTTTCATCTTCGGCCAGCGCATTGCCATAGGTGCGGCCGCCCGGCGGCGTGACTTTTTTCCAACGCCAGCCGCGATCGGTGCTGCGCGATACGCCCTCACCGCAGGCGGCGACAACGAGGCCGGGATGTTTTTTCGACGGCAGAATCTGGTGCAGGTCCGGATCGGTCAGCCCTTCGTTCGCGGGCGACCAGCTCTCGCCTTCATCGTCGCTGACCAGAATGCCTCCGACTTCGATCCCCGCAAAGAGCCTCCCGCCAGGCTTGTCCTCTCGGCTGAGAACGCGGGTGCGCGCGGGAAATTCGGGATTGGGCGGAAACGTTCCGCCTACCGCGCCTGCCCGCACCCCTTTCACTTCTTGCCAGCGCGTATCCGCTTTCGCGTAGAGCGCGGCGGGCGTGGTGCCAACAAGAAGCCGGCCCGGCAACGCGAGCATCGAGGACATCGCCAAACACGGCACGTTGGGGTTGGCGCGCATCCATTCTTTGCCGCCGTCATCCGAGACGAACATGCCCGAGCGCTCGGTGCCGATATACATGCGCTCGGGACTTTCCGGGTCCACCTGGATGCAGCTCATCTGCCAGAACGTGAGCGCGCGATCCGTCGGACGCCAGTCCTCGCCCCATCGGTCATAGCGATACCAACCTGAATGAGTGGCCAGATGCAGAGCTTCGCGGTTTGTTGCCATAAGCACCTCCGAATGAATCTCACAATAGGCCGGGGCAGCTTTTTCCGTCAAGCTCTTGGAGCGTTCTGAACGCAGCGCTGCGATCAAACCTCTAGTTGGCACGGCATGGTCGGGCCAGTGCAATTCCTTGATTCAGCCATGGCTTGCCGCCTTCTTGATACAATTTTCGCTTAGAACTAGGAAGAGAACACCTTCCCAGAAGTATTCTGGACATGGCGGAGCAAAAGTATCACCAGCCTGGGGTGAGTTCTTGCCGTACCACATTGTTTCAACTCGTTTGCTCGATGTGTTTGAGTCTGCTGCCCACCGTGACATAGTTAACGCCCAAATGCGCTGCAATTTCACGGAGCCGGTATCCATGATTGTATGCCTCGGCTATCGCTCTATTCCCGCTTTTGCAAATATCCGCCCCAGCGACGGCTTGGCAGCTCTTAACTGCGCCAGCGGAATTTCTTTAAGATCCTTTATTGGGAGCTCTGTGCTTCTCGATAAATGCGTCCCTCCTAAATAGATCTGCCCTTTTAGCTCTTCCCAGGGGGCACTGTTTACTTTAAGCCGACGCGATCGAGAGCTCTTTGATGGGCAACGCGAACGACTTTGCCATCATCGCGTAATTTTTTCTCTGTCAACTTGTCGAACCGACACGTTTATTACCTCCGACTCCACGAAAATGCCTTCCTTTATTTTGGTATAGACGTTGCGCACATATTGCACTCGACGTTGATGCTATGAACTGATTACCCCCAAGTGGTCACCATGGGTGTCAGGGAGCAAGTGGTGAAACCGGCAACAGTCGCGGTCGATTACTTTGTCCCTAAACCCTTGGCCTTCACGGGAATGGCCCAATCTGCACAACAAGCATCAACGGGCATAAAGCCGCGCCGAATTCGGTTTATAGGGAAATTTTGAGACGGCTAAAGTAGCAGCGAATATAATTCAGGTGGTTAACATGCAGCAAAACTCAACGAGAGCGCTTTTATTGGTTGCACTTAGTTTGATCCATCTGAATGGATGCGCTGCTCCTCTGGCGCTTACTCTTCTCGGCGTTGGTGCCGGCGTAACAACGGGTACAGCAGTTTCATACACTATGGACGGCATTGCCTATCGAACTTTCACAGCACCCCTTCCACAGGTCGAGCGGGCCACACTGACGGCGCTAAATGACATGGGAATGGCTATCGAGGGCACTGAGAAGACTGATGAGGGGAAAGCGATAAAAGCTAAGGGAGTCGACCGTCAGATCGAGATTGAACTGCAGGCCATAAGTTCCAAGACGACTCGAATCCGCACGGTTGCCAAGGATGGAGTGTTTTTTAAAGACCGAGCGACCGCTACCGAGATCATTTTACAAACCGAAAGAATTCTTGGAAAAGCGTAAATACAAAGGAGGTTATATGAAAAAAGTCACACACTGTTTTGCGATCGCCGTTTCGTTATTGATCGTGGCGGCGGCTCCGGCACCGAACTTTGCTCAGACATCTTCCGGGAGTAGCACGCCAACAACCAACATCAGCAATGAGTACAGCTACTTTCTTAAGAACGTTGACTCGAAACAGGTCGTAAACGACCTTAGAAACGGGCAGTGGACCACCACTACTACAGACCCTCAGACGAATGTGACGACGACCACCACCGAGGCTCTTCCAACGGGTAAGATGGGATTCGGAAATGTGAAGATTTCGTTGGCTCTAGCCCAGGAGAGCCTAAGGCAGCAAGGCATCATGCAACCGACATCCGAGCAGCTTCACACATCTCTGATGGGCGGGCAGATGGTTCCGGGCGACTCCACGACCACAACCAATGGCATTCTCCAAATGCGCGCCGAAGGAATGGGTTGGGGACAAATTGCGCAAAAGTATGATGTCAAACTTGGTCAGCTCATGAGCGGGAAGCAGCCTGCGTCGACGACAACTACGAGTACGACGAGTACCACTACGACCAGCAAAGGCATCACTACTGCCAACGGAAAGTCATCGACTACCGTCACGGGTAAAGGGAATGGCAAGACCTTTTCCGGAAGCAATTCTCAGGAGAACGGAATTGTCAGCGCCTCGGGCCGGACCTCCGGCACATCCTCTAGTTCCGCGACTCAGGGTGGGCGCGGCATTGTGAGCGGGTCTGGTCGATCCATGGGTCATACGAGTGGCATCGTTACCGGGGCCGGCAGTGGCCATCAACATGGCGCATCGGGAGGCGGTCAGGGGAATGGCGGAGGACATGGCAAGGGTCCGAAATAGCAATCAAGCGTCTAATTGGAAGGAGAAAAAACCATGAATGCTACTTTTACAAAGTTATCAGCCGTGGCAATTGCGTTTAGCGTGAGCGTGGCGATTCCGGCCGCTTACTCCCAAGGAAAAGGTAACGGTAAAGCAAAGGGAAAGCAGAACGTCGAGGCGAAAGAGAAACATGGCCGTGAGGCCGGCGAACTTCCGCATGGTCTCGAACAGTTCTCCGAAAAGAAGGGAAATCTTCCTTCAGGATTGCAGAAAAAGCAAGACGAGAATGAATCACTAACTCGGGGCCTTGAGCAGGGCGGCAAGAAACTAACCTCGACCAGCAAAGGGAAGAAGAGTTCAAAATAAGCTGCGCGCCTAGCTCCCGCTGCGGGTGATCTAACAGCTCGTGGCGGGAGTTTACTGGTAGCCGCTCACAAAGGTCCACACTCCCCCTACTGCTGGCTGCGTCAGGTTTTGCCGAACCACATCCTTCAATTCCTTTGCTCGATCTGTTTGCGTCTGCGACTCACCGTTGCATCATGAACGCGAGAATATACGGCAATCTCATGAAGCCGGTATCCCTGATCGAGTGCCTCGACTATCGCCCTCTTCCCGCTTTTTGCAAATATCGGATTTAGCGACGGCTTGGCAGCTCTTAACTGTACTGCCGATTCTTTAGGTCTCTTATTCGGA